>NZ_JAKJSN010000008.1:0-190430 GCF_050337005.1 Photobacterium japonica
CCGTCACTTCACGGTCAACCAAGATTGAACCGTCTGTATCTTTAATGATCACACGGTCGCCGACTTCGGTGCCTGCGGCCAGAGTGACTTCTGCGGTCACGGTACCGTCAGCGCCCAGCTCGTCGCTGTTGTAGACGCCATCACCGTTAGTGTCGCCTAGCAGCTCTACCGATGGTGCCGGTGCAGCCTCTGAATCAACCAGCGCATTGTCGCTCACTTCTGGCGATGGGTTGCCTGCGGCATCCACCACTTGTGCGGTCACTTCAACGTTGTTACCTGTACCAACCGATACTTCAACTTGGATACCGTTATCAAGATCTGCCTGAGTGATTTCACGGTCAACGAGAATAGAACCGTCGGTGTCTTTAATGATGACACGGTCACCGACTTCGGTGCCCGCAGCCAGAGTGACTTCTGCGGTGACTGTGCCGTCAGCGCCCAGCTCGTCGCTGTTGTAGACGCCATCACCATTGGTATCACCCAGTAGCTCTACCGATGGGGCTGGTGCTGCCACATCATCCACAAGTGCATTGTCGCTCACTTCTGGCGATGGGTTGCCTGCGGCATCCACCACTTGTGCGGTCACTTCCACGTTGTTAGCCGCCCCAACCGAGACTTCAACCTGAATACCGTTATCGAGATCGGCTTGGGTAATTTCACGGTCAACCAAGATTGAGCCATCGGTGTCTTTGATGATCACGCGGTCGCCGACTTCGGTGCCTGCGGCCAATGTCACTTCTGCGGTCACGGTGCCGTCAGCGCCCAGTTCGTCGCTGTTGTAGACGCCGTCGCCGTTAGTGTCGCCTAGCAGCTCAACCGATGGTGCCGGTGCAGCCTCTGAATCAACCAGCGCATTGTCGCTCACTTCTGGCGATGGGTTACCAGCAGCATCCACGACCTGTGCGGTCACTTCCACGTTGTTACCGGTACCAACCGATACTTCAACCTGGATGCCGTTTGCTAAATCTTCAGCCGTCACTTCACGGTCAACCAAGATTGAACCGTCTGTATCTTTAATGATCACACGGTCGCCGACTTCGGTGCCTGCGGCCAGAGTGACTTCTGCGGTCACGGTACCGTCAGCGCCCAGCTCGTCGCTGTTGTAGACGCCATCACCGTTAGTGTCGCCTAGCAGCTCTACCGATGGTGCCGGTGCAGCCTCTGAATCAACCAGCGCATTGTCGCTGGCTTCTGGAGAGATATTGCCAGCGGCATCTTCCACTTGCGCCGTGACACCCACATTATTGCCGGCACCAACCGGCACCTCGACCTGAATACCATTATTCAAATCATCTTGGGTAATCACGCGATCGACAAGAATCGAGCCATTTGTGTCTTTAATAATGATACGGTCGCCGACTTCTGTGCCATCAGTAAGTGTGACTTCTGCGGTAATGGTGCCATCAACGCCAATTTCATCAAGATTGAAAATACCATCGCCGTTCGTATCGCCGACGAATTCAACGCTTGGTGCCGGGCAAACAATATCGGCATCCGGTGCAGTTTCAGACGCCAAATCAGACGTATTACCCGCCGCATCGGTAATCTGTCCTGTCACCGTCTCATTCGGGTTAACTTGAATGTCAACTTTACCCGCTGCAATTTCATCGTCCGTCAAAGGGTGTTCAACACCATTAATAACGAGCTTGTCTTTACTTGGGTCAAAGTCATCCGGCAACGTTACCGTTGCGGTTACCGTACCATCCGGACCGAGTTCGGCTTGGTTATAGATACCATCTGCACCAGGGTCTTCAAACGTAATGCTTGGCGGAGTGGCAACGGTATCGATAGTCAGTGGATCGTCTAGTTCACTGGTGGCCGTATTTCCGGCCTCATCAGTCACTGTAATGGTGACATCATAATCGCCATCTTCTAGAGGTTCAGAAGGGATAAACACCCATCCATCATCGGTTTCAACCGCTTCACCCGTGATCGTACCAGAAGGGCCAGTGAGCGTGACTTCTACATGGGTAATGTCATCGTCGATGTTGCCAAGATCTAACGTTGGCTGTGTCACATTGGTGATCTGATCGTCTTTATCACCACTGTTTGAATCTGGATTCAAAGAAACGGTAGGCACCGAGATCTCCGTGTCCACCTCATATTCGATCTCATCATTGACATCGCTATCAGCCGCCAGTTCGGCTGAGACTTCCGTATTTTCTGCTAACTGCGAGCCCGGCACCGACACCGAGAAATTCCCCTCGTCATCCACAATCGCAACATAGGTCTCATCACCTACCGTTACAATCACTTCAGTACCCGGCTTCACGCCGCCCGACACAGAACCGCTAATCGTAATATTCTCTGACGCTTCAGCCTCATTGATAATGTTGTCATCGGTAATCGGTCCGTGCAGTGTGATGGCAAAATCTGGGCCATCGTCATCGGAGTCCGTGCTTTTCAACTCAACGTCATAGCCATCGAGGAAAATATTCCCCGTGTCGTAACCCGCTTCCGCGATGGTTTGACTATTCAAACGCGTAATTTCAACAAACCCGGCATTGGTCGACGAAACCGCCATCCCCGCCGCAGGGGCTTCAAAATCTTCTGTTGGATCGGCACCCGCTAGAATGGCGTTCTGCAATTTCGCGATTTCATCATCCGATGCCAACGCTTTAGAAACAAAACCACGATCATCATCGTCACAAGTTGCACACTGCCCTGCGACACGGAACTGACCACTGGATGAATGAATTTCATATTCAGCACCGGAAAGACTCACCACCACCGACCCGGCAGGGATCAGATCACCCGACTTTACAAAAATCTGCACACCATTCGCATCAACATAAAAGACGCGACCTTCTACGTTCTCAATGACAGCTGTTTTAGAAAAAGTTTGTAATTCCATAAAAATCCATCCACCTTACTCAGTCACAGTCGTGTGTGACTTTGTGATATATCCCTGATAACCATCCACACCAAGCTCAATAAATTTCGCTTTTTGAACGTTATTTTCAATTCTTGTCGCATAAACATCGATATCGATGTTATGCGCTGATTTAATGATTGCTTCTATAAGTTCTGCACATGACTGCTGACGAGACAGCATTGACACATACAAATAATCTAATTTCACATAATGCGGCTTATACTGAACGACGACATCCAGTGATTTATAATGACGGCCAAAATTGTCCACGCCCCATTTAATACCGTGCTTATTCAGTATCGCGATAAATTCTTTTATATTGCTATCGAAATGAATAAATGCTTGTTCCGGTATTTCAAAGGTACAATTATTGAATGCATGCTTCTTTTTTTGTAATGCACTCTCAACCCAGTCTACAAACGATGCGTTTGTAAAAGTATTGACCATTAAGTTAATTGCGATATTTCTCTTATCAGTCACCGTCGCGATAATATACTCCACCACGGAACGGTCAAAGATAGCACATAATTGATGTTGCTCGATGATGTGAATAAACTCGCCAGCGTTGTGTACCGTGTCTTCGTCGCAAATTGAAATGAAAACCTCATCATGGACGATCTTTTTATCCGTCAATGACAACGTCGGAATACTGCGTAACTGATAATTTTTGTGTTCAATAGCAAACTGGATTTTTTTCAACCACGCCGATTTAGTCAAGGCAGATTGATCATCCTGAAAAATACTGTACCCCCACACCAAGCCTTTTGACGATTGAAGTGCATTATCCGCCATAGAGAGCAATTGTGTAGGAGAGGTGGCTGAATCCGTAACAGCGCCACCAATATGCACCTTAATATCGGTGAGTTCGGTATACGGTGCAAAGGTCTTCTTTACGGCAATATGTATTTGCTTCGCCAGCTTTTCAGCTTCCATCACAGACATACGCGATAAACACACCGTGAATTCTGCAGCCGAAATCCGTGATAACGCTACGACATTGGCATCACTCATCAGCGACTCTAGAGAGCAACCAATCTGCTTCACCACTTTGTCACGGGCTTCAAAGCCATACACCTGATAGATGTCATCTAAACTGTCACAAGCAATCAAGAATGCCGTACAGGTCTTGGTCTCATTCAAATACGACGAAACGTGATCAGTGAAATGACCACGATTACCTAGACCAGACACGCCATCTTGTTGCACTTGCATACGCAGGCTTTTCACCACATGCTGCTGACGCTCATACTCCGATTTCAACTTCGACGCCATCTTCTGCATGGCCTGATTCAATGTCTTTAATTCAGACACGGTGGTTTGAGAGACATGCGCTTCGAATTCATTGTTTCCAAGCTGTTCAGCATAATGCGTCAGCGCGGAAAGCGGCCGTAAAATATAGGTAATAATACGATTGATAATTAACGCGGTTGCTAAAAAGGCAGCGAAAAACCACATCGATAAATCTAATGTGCTTTTCCATAATTGGTCTTCCGCCATACTGGTATTGCTGACGACTACCAGCTCTCCCACTTGCGCCCAGCCAGACGTAATCACCACACTTTCTCTGACTTCATTGAAGCCATAAGAATCCGCAAACCATGCGGGAACATGATTTTTATCATTACTGGCTAAACGGGTAATGTAGTCATCCTCTTTATAAAGAAGGAAACTGATTTCTTTGTAATAGCCACTGTCAAACGCAGCAAAGATAGCGGCTTCCACCCCTGAATTACCATTTTCTTCATGCTGGTGAGGAATAATCAGAGACAGTGAACTGACGGTATTATTTACCGTGTTCACTTGCTGCTCGTGCAGATAGTTTTTAACCGATGTGTACTGAATATAAAATACAATGCCGTACAACACCGCAAAAACGCTTAATACGGAAATCAGAATTCTTTTGTACAAACTCATATTATTCACTCAAATTAATCAGAGGCTTTTGAAGCTCACCACGGCTATACCTATCTCGCATTTTTGTCCATTTACTCAATCTGGATGCCGTGCCTGCAAGTTGTCCTCTTCCTCGTTCTTTCATGAGCCAAAGATGATCGGCATTAAAGCTGTATATGGGCACTAAATCTTCACGCTGCGTGGCTAATTGCACCTCACCGTCTAAATTATCAAGAATCAACGGTACCGCATGTTTTTCTGGGTAGTAGGCCAGTACCATGTGAAATTGATTTATCGACGTCGCTTTAACATAAATTAGCCGCATTTTTTCATCAGAAATACCCAATTCACGTAGCGTGAAATATTTAGCTAGGCTGAAATCTTCGCAATCGCCGCCTTTTGCACCTAGAAATTCAATGGGTGTCGCCCAATAATCTTCTCGCCCCCATAATTTTTCATCATCAATAAACACTAACTGATTAAAAAACGCATTAACGGTATTAAGTTGTTGTATTTCAGGAATGGGAGCGCGTAGCAAATCATGCACGATGTTTTTCCATGCAAGAATGCGCGCCTCCGCCGTGTGCCCATAGACAGACACGGCATTGGCTAAGTCGATGCTGTCTAGCTCTCTGATCGCGCTGGCACGGTTCATTAATATGCCAGCGCAAAGAGCAACGATGATCAAGCGCCTCAATTTACACCCCGCTTCGAGGAGGCTCCATCGAATAAATATGCCACTTGAGATCAGTCGCTTCATCCATCAGCTTAAACTGCGCCGTTACGCGGCGGTTTAGTGATTCAGCCTGTAAAGTTTCATCCTTCAGCAACAGCTTTGACTCACCCAATGGCTTAATATTGATCCGGTTACTCTCCACTCCTTGTGCAATCAATGATTTGCGTACGGCTGATGCACGAGATTTCGACAAACGCTCATTGTAATCAGACGCACCAGAGGCACTGGCATGCCCTTCAAGTACAATCATAAGCTGTGGGTTTTGCAGCATTTTTTGCACAGCTCGGTTAATCTCTACCTTCTGTACCGCATCAATCAATGAAGAGTCATGCTCAAATAACACGATCAAATCATTTTTCTTGGCGTTCGACACCAATGCAGGGCAACCTTCATTATTGATTGTCGCGCCCAGTAAGGTATCCGGACACTTATCGCGTTCATTAATCACGCCATCGAAGTCATTATCTAACTGATCCGCCACTTGCTCTGCAGACGTACCTACTGGCTCGCTGGCACAGCCGGTTAATAACAAACTGCCGGTGAGCAATGAAAGTACGAGTCCCTTATTTGTCATCGCTTATTCTCCTTTTTCCCATTCTTCTGGCGTGTTGACATATAAAGCATCCAGCAACTGGCCCGTTGCATTCAACAAACGATACTGTGAATCGATGTGTTGATAATCCGCCGTCACAAACGACTTTCTTGCTTCAAACAATTCGTTTTCCGTGTTTAACACATCCAAAAGTGAACGTGAGCCAAGTTTAAACTGACGCTGATACGCTTTAAGCGTTTGATAACTTTGCTCAACATGCTGGCGGTAGAACACTTTTTGTTGATTAAGAATATCCACCGCACTCCAGGCGAGGCGCGTGCCTTCTTCTACCTGACGCACGGTGTTTTCACTGACGTTTTTCGCCTGATCTAAACGCGCAACAGACTCCGCTACTTTCGCAGTATCACGCCCACCACCAAACAGGTTGTAATTCAAACGCACCATGGCGCTGAAATCATCATCACTGCCACGCGTGCCGTCATAGTCTTCACTCAAGCGCTGTTCAACATAGACATCAATCTCTGGGTAGTAGCCCGATTTAGACGCTTTATACGCAGATTTGGCTGCATCGATATCTTTAGAAGAGGAAGACACGGTAGGATTATTTTCTTTCGCAAACGTCAATGCTTCTTCTAGGCTGGCTGGCAAAAAACGATCATCCACATCAGGCTGCACGAGATCTTTTGGCCATGCATTCACGAGGCGTAGAAATTGGTCATTCACGTCAATCAGGTTATTTCGTGCTGACAACACATTGGCTTGTGCACGGGCCACACGGCCGTTGATTTGCGAAACATCTGCCGTAGAACTCAACCCCGACTTCACTTTTTTCGTGATGTCACGTTGGTACTTTAAATGCGTTTTGAGGTTTGACTCGGCCAACACCAGCAATTTTTCTTCACGCAACACATTAAGATACGCATTCGACACACTCAATGCATAATTCTCGGCGGAATATAAAATACGGTAACGCTCCGCCTCAGCTTCTGCTTCTGTGCGGTCGATATTCGAACTCACACCGAAGCCATCAAAGATAAGCTGACGTAAACGTAAAGACACTTGGCTAGCAGTGAGGTCTTCCGTCGAACTGTACGTATCACGATCTTTCTCTCGGCGCTGATAACCCACTTCGCCAGATAAATCTAATGAAGGCAGGTAATCTGCGACAGCTTGATCAGTAAGTGCAAGACGTGAATTGTAGCTTGCAACCACTTCTTTAACTTCTGGGCTTGTTGCCAAACCTTGTGACACGGCCTCTTCTAAAGACATTGCCCATGAGGTAGGAACACATAATGCCCCTATCACTAATGATAACACCTGCTTTTTCATAATCTCTCCATGAAACTCAATCACCTAAAAAACAAAACGTGGTTAGCGCTCTCTCAATGCACTTTGTTTTGCTTTCAGCAATGGTTTTAGTAAGTAATCCATTACTGTTTTTTTACCGGTCATAATGTCTGCTTGAATTAGCATTCCCGGAATAATTTTGTATTGCTTATCCCTTGACGATAACTCGTTGGTATATGTTCTTACGTGAACAATATAGAATTCGTTGCCTTCTTCATCCTGAATGGTGTCAGCTGAAACATGCTCAACCACACCGTTCAAGCCACCGTATATTGTAAAATCATATGCGGTGAATTTAACGATGGTTTCTAAACCATGGCGAATAAATGCGATATCTTTCGGATTTATATTGGCCTCAATCAATAAAGAATCCTGACTTGGCACAATTTCAAGTAATTCCATGCCGGGTTGAATGACCCCGCCAACCGTATTGATGTTTAACGTTTTAACAATGCCGTCAACCGGTGATACCACCATGGTTCGTTTGACTCTGTCTTGAAGCCCTACAGAGGTTGCGGTGACGGCACTGAGTTTTTCGTTTAAGTCATTTAATTCAGCTTGTGCTTCATTACGAAAGACAAATGCCGCTTCTCGGTAGCGAGTAATCGCCCCCATTTGTTCCGCTTCCAATTTCGGCACAGATAACGTTAACTGACTCACTTGGCCGCGAAGATCATTTAATTGGCGTTCTAACTTTAGAATATCCACCCGAGAGACAATGCCCTCTGCCGCTAAAGGCTTACTCATCGCCAATTCTTGACGCACCAGATCAACACTACGCTTTAAGGTTGCAATTTTTGACTCAGTTTCTTTAATCGACTGCTGCTTTTCATTGACCTGAAGAGAAATCGTCTGCAATTGATTATTCAATTTTGCTAAACGGGTTTTCTTCTCACTTTCTTGACCTTGTACTATCGCCGTGTGTTCTTGAGTGAATAACGGGGAATAGGCAATCGGTGCTAACGAAACCGACACCGTTTTTTCCCACTGCTTATGTTGATTCACGGGGCTGATCTGAACACTCTCAACTTCGTGCTGCAATCGGATCACCGCCGCATTCAGGCTGGCGATTTCCCCTTCTCCCGCCACCAAATCGGAACGAAATAACGTGTCATCAATTTCTAGCAGAGGCTGCCCTTTTTCGACTGACTGCCCTTCTTTCACCAGAATGTGTTTAACGATGCCACCTTCAAGGTTCTGAATCACTTGTACTTGATCGGCCGGTATCACTTTACCGACACCGACGGTAACTTCATCCAATTGTGCAACGCTCGCCCAGATAATCGCGACGAAGACAAACGCAAATGAGCCCCAAACCAGTGCACGAGCCTGCTGAGGGACATCCAAGATAACAGCCGCAGCTGTTTGACTGTAAAAGGCATTATGCTGCATGCACCCTCCCTGGTTGGCGAACTCGTCCTTCAGACAAAGCCTCTAACACCTGTTGACGCGGCCCATCCAAGACAACACGGCCTTGGTCTAGCACAATCACACGATTGACCACGTCCAACATAGAGGTCTTATGGGTCACTAAAAGGAGAGTTTGATCATCCGCTAAGCCCAATAATTGCTGCTTCACATGATTTTCCGTGCGCGAATCCATCTGTGATGTCGGCTCATCCAACACATACAGTGACGACGTACGCAAAAATGCACGGGCTAACGCAATAGATTGTCTCTGACCACCCGACAAATAACGGCCCCCTTCGCCAACCTGACGATCAAGACCTTCTGCATCGTTACGCGTAAATTCTGTCACGCCTGCCATTTCAGCGGCGCGCTGAACGGCTGAAGCCGATATGGCGGGTTCGCCCAGCATGATATTTTCACGAATGGAGCCGTAGAATAGATTGATATCCTGTGGCACTACCCCGATTTGCTTACGAACAAAGCTGGGGTTGTACTGTGCGATATTAATGTCATCAAGCAGGATCATCCCTTTCGACGGCTGGTAGAGATTAAGCAGTAACTTTTCAACGGTCGTTTTTCCAGCACCAATGCGGCCAATAATGGCGACCTTTTCCCCTTTTGCGATGGAGAAAGAAACATTAGACAGGATATTTGGTGCATCATCGTCATAACGGAAGCTGACATTACGAAAAGCCACGTTGCCATTCAGTTGCTCAGCATGGAGATAACGACGTTGCGGCTCTTGTTCTTGCGGTGTCGCCATGATGTCGTTCAATTGCTGGTATGACGTGATCACCTGCGAATAGCGTGTCGCTAGCCCCGCCAGTTGTAACATCGGCTGTAAACAACGGCCCGAAAGCATCACAGATGCGATGATCGCCCCCATTGAAATCGCATTGTCTGCCAACAAATACACACCAAAGACAATCAATCCAACGCTGACCAACTGCTGTGCAAACCCGGCAAACGTTAGTACCGCACTGGATAGCCAGCGGGTTTTATTGCCCCATGTCGCCATGTGGCCGACAGATTGTTCCCACTTAAATTGATATTGCCCTTCGCCCCCATGCAACTTCACGGTTTCGATACCGTGTAAGCTTTCATACAAGTTGGCATTTTTCTGTGCCGACAGCTGGTTTGACTCATCTATCGTGCGATTAAGCGGGGCTTGGACTAAAAAACTGGCCAGTGCGACGATCAGCATCGCAACGATCGGTACTATCACTAAAGGGCCTGCAATCATTGTCAATACAATCAACATGAATACCGCAAAAGGCAAATCAATCAACGCCGTGATCGTACTGGACGCTAAAAAGCTACGTACCGATTCAAATTCATTCAAATGTCGACTATAAACACCCACTGACTCTGGGCGGTGCTTCAACTTCATGCCCAGAGTGCGCGCATAAATATCAGCAGACATCAATATGTCCGTTTTTTTTCCCGCCAAATCAACAAACCAGTTACGCATTAATTTGAGTATTAGGTCAAAAACAAATACGATCACCGCCCCAATCGCCAACACCCATAATGAATCGAAGGCTAAATTCGGCACCACACGATCATAAACATTCATGGTAAACAGCGGCGTCGCCAGGGCAAACAGATTAATCAATATAGAGGCGACAAAGACATCAATATAAATGCGCTTTGCACTCAATATTGGCCCCCAGAACCAATGTTCTGTCAGTGCTGGCTTGTCACTGACACGTGCTCTTTCTTCTATTACCGGTAATGCTTTTAATACGACAACATCTTGCTGAGTCATTTGGCTTAATGCCGCCACAGACATCGTTATTTGTCCGTGTGACGTTAAGCATGTCGCTTCTGTTTTATTGATCTGCGTAATGACCATGCCTTTATTGTCATTAATAACAATAAAGGGTGATGCCAATTGGATCAGAGCATCCACATTAAAAGGCACCAATTTGGCTTCCAATCCAAGATTTTTTACTGCCGGTGGAAGCTGAGAATAATGAAAGACACCATCAGGCATCGGAATACCAGATACTAATAATTCGTGTGAATATGCCAAATTAAAATACGCTGTCACTAATCGAACAGCATCCGTCAATGTTTCTGATACATGATTATCGTTTTTCATATTCACCCTCCTTATCAATAAGCGTCACTATCTTGACGCTTATATTACCTGTTTTTTTCCTTCTGTCTTGCTCCTGAACGATGTTGTTAGCGCTATTACTTACTAGCCCATGCATTTATTATACGGTCACCCAAACCATAAAATGCAACAAAGCAACACATAGGGAATATTGAATCCCTTAATGGCATTTATTAATTAGCATTAAAGTCGCTTAGCGCTATAAAACAGGTAAAAAATAGATAATGAGTATATTGACTTTAATTGTATATTTTTTTGTTAATTCACTTCGACAACTTGGTTATGAGTCAAATTTGTAGCATATTCACTTGGTTTCAATAGTCAAATAATTAACCACACACTCAATAAAAGCAAACGGGCGATATAATATGCTTCACCTATCGCCATATGTAAGACTATCCGTTCGTCTATGACTTTATGGCTGTCTTCAACAGCCATAAAAACCTCACCCTCCCCCTATGTGATTCAAATCACGTAAATTTACCCGCACATCGTTCATAAAAAAGCCTTGCCGCTCAAAGCATAAGCAAACGATGTGCAATGGGTAAAAAAAGCCTGTTCAAAGGCTTGCGCCGACGATCATCACTCGCTAATATGCTCAACGTTCCTTGAGAACACTGTACGACCGTAGCTCAGTTGGTTAGAGCACCACCTTGACATGGTGGGGGTCGGTGGTTCGAATCCACTCGGTCGTACCAAGCATCTTTCCTAACCAGTAAGATGAAAAAATTTGGGTCTATAGCTCAGTTGGTTAGAGTACTACCTTGACATGGTAGGGGTCGGCGATTCGAGTTCGCCTAGACCCACCAAATTCCAATAATTGCACGTTTCTTTGGAAACACCCCAATGCAATTATTGAGGGCGATTAGCTCAGTTGGGAGAGCACCTGCCTTACAAGCAGGGGGTCACTGGTTCGAGCCCGGTATCGCCCACCATTTTATTGTACGACCGTAGCTCAGTTGGTTAGAGCACCACCTTGACATGGTGGGGGTCGGTGGTTCGAATCCACTCGGTCGTACCAAACATCTTTCCTAACCAGTAAGATGCGCAAATTTGGGTCTATAGCTCAGTTGGTTAGAGTACTACCTTGACATGGTAGGGGTCGGCGATTCGAGTTCGCCTAGACCCACCAAATTTGATAGTCGCACCGTTTCATTAGAAACATCCCAAACGCGATTATTAAGGGCGATTAGCTCAGTTGGGAGAGCACCTGCCTTACAAGCAGGGGGTCACTGGTTCGAGCCCGGTATCGCCCACCATTTTCGTAAGAAGTAGAAAAGCCTGCTCATTGAGCAGGCTTTTTTGCGTTTGGACTATTAGCTTACTTTTACCCTTGTACACCTTTCTACCATTACCATCATCCCCTCCCCCGCTTTTTCTGTTCATCCCACGTATGACGATCAACAGTCATTTGCTTCCTTCGAAGTCAGTGTATTATTACATATAGGTAATATTCATTTTCATTTTCATGGGATTATCAAATGTCCACAATCCCCTATACTGCCCACCAACAAGGCAAGAGCGCGAGTGAGTGAACTCAACGACGCTTGTATATGCTTATGCTACCCTATTTTTTCTGCTTATTTGTCTGTCAAGACATAAGCAATAAGGACTCTCCAATGGCACTTGAAATCAAACCCGGTCAGACACACATTAAATCGAAAGCAATGGTCGCTTGGGCAGCTGGCGAACCGCTAAAAATGGAAGAAGTGGATGTACAGCTTCCTAAAGCGGGCGAAGTGCTTGTTCGCATCGTTGCGACAGGTGTTTGTCACACTGATGCTTTCACTCTATCTGGTGACGATCCTGAAGGTATCTTCCCTTCTATTCTTGGCCACGAAGGCGGCGGCATCGTTGAGATGATCGGCGAAGGCGTGACAAGCGTTGAAGTTGGCGACCACGTTATCCCGCTGTACACCGCAGAATGTGGCGAATGTAAATTCTGTAAGTCTGGCAAAACAAACCTTTGCCAAGCGGTTCGTGTAACGCAAGGCCAAGGCCTAATGCCTGACGGCACTAGCCGTTTCTCTATTAATGGCGAAACCATTTTCCATTACATGGGTTGTTCTACGTTCTCTGAGTACACGGTTCTGCCTGAAATCTCACTGGCGAAAGTCAACAAAGAAGCACCGCTTGAAGAAGTGTGTCTACTTGGCTGTGGCGTAACCACGGGTATGGGCGCAGTACTAAACACAGCGAAAGTTGAAAAAGGCGACAACGTGGCTGTATTCGGCCTCGGCGGTATCGGCCTTTCTGCCATCATTGGTGCGCGCATGGCGGGTGCAAATCGCATCATCGGTATTGATATCAACGAAAGCAAATTCGAACTTGCGAAACAATTGGGTGCGACTGACTGTATCAACCCAATGAAATTCGACAAGCCAATCCAAGATGTGATTGTTGAAATGACGGACGGTGGCGTTGAGTACTCATTTGAGTGCATCGGTAACGTTAACGTGATGCGTCAAGCACTTGAATGCTGCCACAAAGGTTGGGGCGAATCTGTTATCATCGGTGTTGCTGGTGCAGGCCAAGAGATCTCAACCCGTCCATTCCAGCTAGTAACCGGTCGTGTATGGCGTGGTTCTGCTTTCGGTGGTGTTAAAGGCCGCTCTGAACTACCAGAAATCGTTAACCGTTACATGGCGGGTGAGTTCGGTCTGCAAGAATTCATCACACACACCATGGGTCTACAAGACGTTAACGAAGCATTTGAGCTAATGCACAAAGGTGAATCTATCCGTACTGTTCTACATATGGATAAGTAAGCTTGTCGATGAGCCTTCTTCGGAAGGCTCATCACGCTAGCTATACCAACCCATCAATTACATATCATCATATTCCGCGATGCCTGTCCCTTCGATGACGTAACCCACTTCTGCCAATTCATGGCTAACGTGAACGGTTTTCAGTCTACCAATCACATAAATCACATCCCATAACGCTTGTACTGGCGCCCCTTTGGGAAATTTCACATAAATAATCTGGTTTGCTGGCGGCGGGGGCACATGGATACATGCCCCAAAGTAAGGCACCAATAAAAACTCTGTCACGACTTTATCATCACCTTCTAAAGGAATAACAAAGCCAGGAATTTTCACAGTACTCCCGTTTAACTCCGGCCTCACCTTTCCGACCGTCGATTGCTGAACCTGCTCCCCTGAGTGATCAATCATTGGCATGCCGTTCAATTCAAATTGGTTGCGCTCATTTTCTGGCACTAAATCAATCCAATCTAAAACAAGTAGATCGTCAGAGGCGTAACTGATCGTCGGAACAAGCGTGGCCATGACACACAGCAGTGATAACAGTATTTTTTTCATGTTTGTATTCATACCCATCTCTAAATTCGAATTGTCATACCATCGCTAAGCGATTGCTTGTAAGCACTCAGTGCTGGAATAAAGCCCATTGCCATACCGGCAAGTTGTACGATACCCAATAACATCCATTCGTATGATGTCATCCCTGTCAGTGCGATGTTAATACCATACTGTTGCTGGATAATGAGATGCGCAACACCCAGCACGAGGTACAATCCTGCCACGCCGACAATAATACCGGCGAAGGTTAACGCACTGGCTTCACTGATCAGCAAGGCAAAAACGTGCTTTGGCCTTGCCCCCATCGCTCTCAGGATAGCCATTTCACGCCGTCTTTCCTGTAAGCTGGTCAACAAGCTGCTGAGCATGCCAAGTAATCCGGCTATCACAACAAAAGCAGACACCACCATCAGCGCTTGTTCAGCGACAGACATCATGCCCCACAATTCATGCAATGCGACACCCGGTAAAATGGCGCTCAACGGCTCTTGTCTATAAGTGTTGATTTGTCGCTGTAAAGCAAAGGTTTGAATTTTCGATTTCAATCCCAGTAACATCGCGGTGATTTGCTTCGGCTGAAACTGATGCTGAGTCAATTGTTCCGCTGTCGGCGTGCTACCGAGATGGGCCCCTGACTCCCACCCCACATGAATGGCTTCTATGGCTTCTAACGACACATGCACCGTTTTATCGACAGGAGTACCCGTTGGCGCAAGAATGCCCACAACCTTAAAAGGCAACTGATCATGGCGGCTAAAGCCGACATCACTGATGCCGTGCGCAATAATGATCTCACTGCCAATGTGATATCCCAGCGTTTTTGCAACATCCGATCCAATCACGGTATCAAACAACCCTGCAAACGCTTCTCCTTTTGAGAACGCCAGTGGCTGTTTACGACCATATTTAAAATACGCAAAATACTGATCGTTTGTTCCCATCACCCGAAACCCTTTATGTGAGTCCCCCAGCGAAATGGGGATCGCCCACTCCACGGCGCGATGTTGACTAAACGCCTGATAGCTTTTCCAGTCGATATTATTGGTGGCGTTACCAATGCGAAAAACGGAATAAAGCAGCAAATTGACCTGCCCTGAACGGCCACCAACAATAAGATCAGTGCCTGACAGGGTATTAGCAAAGCTGGTCTTAGCTTGCGTACGAATTCGTTCCACCCCCATCAAGAGAATCACAGAAATGGCAACCGTGAGTATCGTCAACATGGCTGTGGCTTTACGGTTCATCACGCTTTTCCAAGCAAGCATCGAAATCGCTTTCATGACACCCTCTCCACGTGATTCAATCGCTGTAAATCAATAACACGATCAAACAACGGTTCTAAGGTGGGATCATGACTCACAAAAATCAGCGTTGATTGGGCAGCGTTCGCTTGTTCCATCAGCAACTGAATAAAAGCATGACGATTTTCGTGATCCAGCGCTGAAGTCGGCTCATCAGCAATGATTAAAGCTGGCGCTCCGATGAGTGCTCTCGCGGCAGCCACGCGTTGTTGCTGACCAATACTGAGTGCGACAACCGCCTTATTAAATTGCCCGTCTGGCAAGTGCAACCGTCGCAACAACTGTCTCGCCGTTTCGTCGGCGGACATAGTAAGCCGCTGTTTTCTTTGTTTTGAAAAATGGCAGGGCAAGATAACGTTCTCAACCACATTCAAATAAGGCAGTAAATTAAATTGCTGGAAAATATAGCCAATATGGTCAGCACGATATGTATCTCTTTGGCTGGCGGTCAATTGACTGATATCCGTCCCCAAAATCTCAACGACTCCGTGCTGGGCTTGATGGATACCGGTTAATAAACCGAGCAAGGTTGATTTACCGCAACCACTCGGGCCTTTAATGAACACATGCTCCCCTTGGCCAATCGTCAGTTCCGGTATGTGCAATACGGGGGAAGACGTTTGTGGCCATGAGAAAACCACCTCACGTAATGTCACCACCGTCGGCGTTATATTCACTTTTACATCACTCATTGTTCTGTCCACATTCCTGCTTGTTGAGCAGGACTACCCTGCCCAACAAACCTGTCACCTTGAAATATACCAACTTGAAACAAAGCGCCTTAAAACCAATAACTTAAAAGTCGTTCACCTTAGTAATAAGCACCTTGTAATCAAGCGCTTTACTATAACGAAATCACTGTCTTGCCTGCAGACAGCTCAGTGGCTGTTTGAGCGTTATCCGTCAGAAGGTTAACGTGAATCATTTGGGTGTCAGTAAAGTGAGTGAACCACTGGGTTTCAATGCGCTTTAGCTCGGCAATATCATCACAGTGGTAGTGATACTCAACAGTAAACGCACCATGCCCGTCATTGTGATTATCATGATACGCTTCTGTTTCATGTTCATGATGGTCGTGACTCTCGAGGTGGTCATGATCATCATGAGAGTCATGTTCTTCGTGAGACGCATGGTCTTTATGATCATCATGATCATGGTGATCATCGTGTTTAGCGTGATCATCCATCTCACCGAGTGTGTGATGCACAGCCGCCTGTTCAAGTTTGCATTGGGCGCCACGATTAAGTGTAAACAGCGTATTTGCCTGACCAAGTTGCTTCGTCGCTTGGTTGACGCGCTGTTGCTGCTTGTCAGTTTGTGGCTGATGTTCAAAACCTACAACATCGGCTCCCGGCGCGGTGATTTCAATCAGTAAATCATGGCCATCTTGAGCGATATTAAACTCAACCTGCCCGTGCACATGGGCATCATGCTGGCGAAAATGATCCTCTGCAAACGCAGAAGCAGTGAACATAGTGGCACTTAAAACAAGCCCCACAGAAAGAGCAACGTGAGATTTGGCCGTCATGAATCCAATCCTTAATAATCAATAGTCAAAATAGTAAGCGTTTTATTGATCAATAAGGAACGGTGGTGAGCGGGCAAGGTAGGCAAAATGCTGGGTTCTGGCTTTTCCCGTGAAAAAAGTAACACTGAACCCTTCAAACGAGGGGATAAGAGGTATTGCAGGCATGGCTTGAGACAGGCCATGTTGTGCTGCGGAGAATAATTCACAATGGTGGTACAGGTGATGGCTCGGGTTACTGTCGACTTGGTGACTCACCAGTGCAACATTGAACCATATCGCCAATACAATCGCACAAACCGCAATACAACGCGTCTTAATAGTGTGAGATCCACGACTTACCACAACTGAGCACTCATTCATCCTTGATATTGTTATAATATAACAATACAACACAACCGTGTCAGTGCTTTGTGAAAAATAAAACCGCCAGCACGTGGCTAGCGGTTTTATCATTTATTGAGAAATAACGGGAAGATGACCGTTATTGACCCGCATTCATGGCTTTCAACTTATCACCCACTGGGCCAGAGAAGTTGTAACCGTCGTGCTTATCCCAGTTAATAGACCATGTCATTACCCCACCGTAGTTCGGGTAATTAAACGCAGGTTTCACTGTGCCACACTTGGTGCCTTTCGTCAGACAGTCCAGTGCATCCAAAATGTTCTGCGTTGGCGCTTGACCTGAGTTTGCAGAACTTGGGCCTGATGGTAAACCAATCGCCACCTGATCATCACGGAGCGGTGCAAAACGCTGACCATTGGCCAATTCAAAGCCCTCAATCAACATCTTAGACTGTGCGACCATCATATCGACAGACCCTTCAGGTGCAGCACCCGGTAGGTATGGATTAGGCATACCACCATTGTTATACAGCTGTACGTGCAGTAGATCCAAAGTATCACGCAGCTCATCAATCAATGGAATGTAAGCCCCCCAAATGCCACTGTACGCAATCATGCCGCCTTGTACGTAGGGGTGCTCTGGCGCCATCGTCAGGTACATATCCCCGCCCATGTTCGCTTCAATTTGCTTCAGTGCTTTCGGTAAACGCGCCTGAATTTGCGTACCATGAAGCAAGTTAGAGCCGCTTTCTAGGTCGATATCTAAGCCATCAAAGCCCCACTCTTTTACAACGTCCGTCAAGCTGCTCACAAAGTTAGCTTCATCGGTGTCTGTGTTTAGCGTAATCGTGCCTTCTGCCCCGCCTAACGACAAGACAAACACTTTGCCTTCGGCTTGAAGTGCAGCCATGTCTTGCTTAAATCGCTGAGGATCAAGTGCCGGACAAGTACTATGGATATCACCGCTGTAAAGATTAAAATGCACGGTACCATCACTGCCACGATCATTTTCTGCAAACGCAATATCAATGATGTCCCATGCTTTCGACATTTCGCTCAAGTTCATCGGGCAACCGGCACCGTTAACAAAGTTGTGCCAGTAACCAATCAACTTATGCTTCACGGCAGATTGCTCAAACACTTTCACTGTCGCGCCCGCTGTCGCTGCCGTCAAACCGGTGTTGTCTGTCGCAAGGGCTGAAATACTGTAGCTACCGACGGCACCTGGCATCCATGACGCGGTGTAAGGCGCAGACGTATCTGTCGCAACCACACGGCCATTCACCAAGAATTCGACTTTCGTCACGATACCGCTCATCGATGTCGCGTCTGCGGCCATCGTAACCGCTTTACCTAAACCGACCGTCGTGCCGCTGGTTGGCGATGTCAAAGACGCAACAAGTGGCTGGTCGCTGACTTTCACCAATACACCCGCCTGCCCTTCATTGCCTTCGTTGTCGGTCGCAACCGCGCTCAGGCTCACTTCACTGTTACCGCTGGCTAGCCAGTTTGCGCTGTACGGTGCTTGTGAATCCACCCCTAGGCTCTGTCCAGCAGCAAAGAATTCCACGCCGCTGATTGAACCGTCTGCATCCGTGGCTTCTACCGCCAGCGTCACGGTTTCACCCGCTAATACCGTTGCGTTGTCCGCTGGTGTGGTGAATGTCACGACAGGACCGATGGCACAAATGCCCAGATCTGTCCATGCTTCTTGCCAGTAAGCACCGGTGTTAGGTTCATACGCCCATGCCGCATCCGATGAACACCAACCGGCGATATCACACGCGTATTTATAATTGGCATTTTGAACGATATCGCCCGCTGCGTATTTTGTGCCCGCTTTGTATTGAGGCACACCCGCACAACCGCCGCTGCCGGTTGAGCCTTCAACAGCAACCGTCACTTCTTGTGACCATACAGCCAAATTATCCGAATCAATGGCCTTCACTTTAAAGCTGTGCGAGCCTTGCGTCGCAGCCCATACCGTTTCAAACGGCGCGGTGTCATCACTGCCCACCAGCTGGTTATCGACGTAGAACTCAACGCGTGTCACGGTGCCATCAGCATCGGAAGCATTGGCCTTCAGGACAACTTGTTCACCGTCTTTAATTTGTGCGTTCGCGGTTGGGTAAGCCAAATCCACCACCGGTGGTACACCACCGTCCGCTGGGTTGACGGTGATCTTCACGTTATCTTGTGTCACCGCACCTTCGTTGTCGGTCACCACCACGGTGATGGTGTGCTGACCGGTCATCGCTTTCCATGCCAGAGTATAAGGCGCCGTATCCACAACCCCTACACTTGAACCGTTCAACAAGAACTCAACATCACGTACGCTACCGTCGCTGTCAGCAGCGGTTGCAGAAAGAGTAATACTATCGCCGTCAGTAAATTGGGCATTGTTCAAAGGAGAAGTTACGTCGATAGTCGGTGGCTGGTTTGTGTTCCCGCCGTTGTCACATTGGCCAAGTGATGACCACTCTTGCCATTGTCCGGCGTGTTGGTCAGGACGGTTGCCTGACGACCACCAGTTAGATTTATACGCTTCGCCGCCTTGCTGGACTTCTGCCCCGCCATTATAAGCGACGTTACTTTGCCATTCTGGCAATGCCGTACAATCAAACGCTAACGCAGGGTAAGCGGATGCCAAACCCAACGCTATCGCTGATGGTATAAAAATCTTACGCATAGTGAATGTCCTTACTCATAGTTACTTAAAAGGCATAGTAATGATTTCGACGTGCTTCCATCGAGAATTCACATTTCCTTCATTCATCATGCGCAATAAATCATTCAGTGCCGACAATTCACACTTAATTTTCTAAACTATTAATAGAATATCCCATTTTAATTTCACCTTGTTACGTGCTCTCTCATTACAACATGCATAACCATCACCTTTTCTCTTTACCCACCATGACAAACCATACAAAAACGTGTCATTAAATTTTCTATAAATCAGTCACTTTACACTCAAAACCATGCGTCAAAATTAACACCTGATGATTATCTTAAATCACAATTTCATCTTATTTCTCGCAAAACAATTGATAGGGATCTCATTAGCCTTGTCAGCCATTTGATCGTGACAACCATTGAATGTGAATATTTCAACAATAACAACGTAAATTGTTTTAATCATCACAAAGGTTGCATAATGGACATTGCCACACCTAAAAAAACAGCCATAGCTACACTGCTATCTGCGCTATTCATTGCACCATCGCTACACGCTGCAACGGTTTATCAAAATGACAATGGTGACCATTTAGACGTCTATGGTGAAGTCGGCATTGGTGGCCACTTCGGTGCGGACTATTCTTCTGGCGAATTTTACAAGGATAAGAGTTTCATCGATGATTCTTTTGCCACACTGGGCGCAAAAGGGAAAAACGGTGACATTCATTACCGCCTAGAACTCGACTATGAACGCGAGAACTGGAAATACGGTACAGGTGATATGAAACTGAGCATTGATAAAATGTTCTTGGGTTATGCCTTTAATCCAAACCATTACATTGAAGCCGGTATCACAGACACAGCCTTTGATGATTATGACAAATACGGTGATTTCACGCTGGATACCACAGTAGAAACCGGTGAAGCAGGCGACCAGGCGGCAACAGTAAAATATGAAGGCCGCTTTAGCGACATCAAAGTCGGCGCTTCTTACAGCTACGATGCTGAATCAAGCTCAGGCTCATCACTGGGTGATGTGATCAACGGTTACGCGGGTTACTTTGGTAAAACATTCTCTGTGGTACTAGGGCTAGAAACCCGTAATGGTGCGGCAGGGGAATCCAAATACGGTGAACAACGCCTTGTCGGCCTTGGTGCGCGCCTTGCCGTGACTCACGACCTTTCCCTTGGTTTCAATGCCTTCTATGAGCAAGAAGACATTGCTCAAGAAAAAAATGCGGTTGATGTAACCGATCCAAACAATGAAATTCACACTTACAACGATTACCAAACCTTAGATCACGAAGGGGCATTGGTGTCGGCGAAATACGTTATCTCACCGAAATGGGAAGTAACGGGTTCTGCAAACTATGAAGCCTATGAGCACTGGGATGAAAACAGTGAGTATTGGGATGGCAAAGACAATGACTGGGGCAGCAGCCGCACATGGGGCACCTTAGGCGTGAACTATAAACCTACACGTTCGTCCTTGCTGGCCATTGAAGGCAGCATCGGTGAAGCCGCGCAAGATGTGTATGCGTACGCCCGTGTTTACTTCTAACACTCACTCTCTTTTAGCATCTTAGTGATATAGGTTTTCTATGAACAATAAACTTACCTTATTATCTGCGGCAGTTGCGACTGCCCTTTCCGCCCCTGCGATGGCGGGTATCAACGATATTATTATTTCTGAATACGTTGAAGGGTCTTCTTATAATAAGGCCATCGAAATCACCAATACAGGTGATACTAATTATACCTTCGGTAGCGATATTGGCCTTTATTATTACACCGGGTCATACCTTAATCAGATTCAGCAGTCAGATAAGTCTTCCGTACTAGAAGGTATCACGGTTCCTGCACAACAAACCGTTGTTGTTATTCACCCTGATTCTAAACAACCGTTAATTGATGCCATTGAAGCCAATGGCGCCACTTTCGTCAAAGCCGGTACCTATGATGAAGTTCGCCATAATGGTATGAACTTCACGGGTGACGACTCTGTGATGCTTGCGGCAACGAGCAATACCCTAGATAACATCCACGATATCGTGGGTGTTGGCGGTTCTGACTGGGGTAAAGACCAAACTTTCCGCCGTAATATTAATGCCCAAACACCGTCTGCTGGATACGTTTCTCGCAACTGGACTGCTCTGGATAAAGACACCTTCAGCGGTCTTGGCAGCACCGAGTTTGCACCTGAACCACCACCGCCAGTGATCGGTAAACCAACCACTGTTGGAGAAATCCAAGGTGAAGGTTCACGTTCACCACTGCTTGAAGACGGTCAATACACGTCAAAAGACTATTATGAAGTGACGGGGGTGGTTAGCGCCGTCGCCACCAGTTTCGCGAAAGGTTTCTACCTTTACGCCAACGACAACAATGAACGCACCTCTGATGGCCTGTTCATTAAAACAACAGACTCCCTACCTGAAAATTTGATCGGTCAAAACGTCACTGTTACCGGTAAAGTCAAAGAAGATTACGGCCTAACCCTAGTTGATGCTGACAACTGGCACGTCACCAGTGAAGGCTCTGCACCTACTGCGGTTGATCTAGTGAAAATCGCCAGCGACGGTGATGACTTTGCGAAAACTCTAGAACGCTATGAAGGCATGCTGGTTAATCTGCCGGCCGATATGGATCCATCAACACCTGATATCAACGAAGATATGCGTGTTTCACGTAGCTTCAGCTTCGATTTTGATAGCTTCCGTAACAACATGGTATTGGCGTACAAACGCCCTAACATGCAGCCTAACCAAGAGCATGTGGCGGGTAGCCAAGCGTCATTGGATCATTCTGCGGAAAACAACAATTTCCGTTTATATGTAGAAACCGATCAGAAAGCCCCTAACGGTGAGATCCCCTACTACCCGAATTTCAAAACAGATCCACAGAACAACTACATTCGCATTAACGACAGTGTGGTGGGTCTAGAAGGTGTTGTTCACTACTCTTTCGGCAACTTCCGCCTAATTGCGACGAACATCGTTGATGGCTCGAACTTCAAGCACAACACAGATCGTACGGATGCACCTACACTGAACGACAGCACTGACGACAATGCCTTTGCCGTTCGTTTGGCGACTCAAAACGTACTGAACTACTTCAACTCCCCTTACGGCGGTGCGGATAACCAATTTGGTGATAACCGTGGTGCAGAAAGCCAGCTTGAATTTGAACAACAGCAAGCGAAACTGGTTGAAGCCATTTATGCACTGGATGCCGACGTCATCGGTTTGATGGAAATCGAAAACAATGGCTTTAACGACATCGGTGCTATCAGCCAATTCGTGAAAGCGATTAACGCCAAATACTACGAAGAAGACTACTCAGATAAAGACGAGCCGGAGTCAAACCATAACCGCTATGCATTCATTGGCTTTGATTCAAACGGTGATACCATTCTGGATGAGCTAGATTCGGTCGGTGGCGATGCCATCACATCCGGTTTGATCTACCGTCCAAGCAAATTGTCACTGGAGTCTTCTCGTATCATCGAAATGCCACGTCAGGTTGCACCTATCATCACCGATGAAAACGGCACAGCGCTGGTGGATAACAAAGGGGAAGTACGTGAAAACGGTAAGAACTATCAACGTAATTCCGTTGCGGCGACCTTTAAACTTCACAACACAGGTAAAACGCTGACCGTTGCGGTTAACCACTTCAAGTCAAAAGGTTCGACGTGTTGGGAAGATTGGCAGGGTTGGCAGAACTGGGACGACTTTGACACCGTAAAAGACGATGTGAAAGATGCTGACTTCCAGGGTTCTTGTGAAGCGTTCCGCGTTGCAGCCGCTGTCGAACTTGGTCAGCAAATGACCAAAATCGGTGGCGATCAGGTTGTGATGGGGGACTTCAACTCTTATGGCCAAGAAGATGCCATGCTTGTGCTAACGAAGATCCCATCAGATCTGCCTGAAGGTAAAACGATCCGCGCGGCACGTGATACCTTCATCGGTCACAAGCCACAGTTTGGTGCATCTGGCGCTGAGATCACCCAGTCATTCGGCTTCTTGAATGCCGTGGCCATGAAAGATGCAGAGAAGAAGCAGTCAAGCTGGAGCTACTCGTACAACGATGAAATTGGTTCATTGGACCACGTACTGGTAACGCCATCACTGAAAACGAAACTGATTGATGCCGCTGACTGGCATATCAATGCCGCGGAGTCATCACTGTTTGACTATGAAAATAGCTACAAAGATACCGTTTGGGGGAATAACCCGTTCTACGCAGAAACACCGTTCCGTTCTTCGGATCATGACTCTGCAATCATTGCACTAAGCTATGAGTACGGTGAAACTGACGGTAAACCGGTTGTACTGGCAGCGAAGAGCGGCCGTATGGAGGTGGCTTACCCTATCAACCTAGAAAACGCGAAAGCCGGTGACATTGCAACAATCCAGTTCTCTCCAACACCGGAAGACATGGACAGCGTAGCCTTACCACAAATCACGCTAGAAAAAGACGGCAAACAAACTGTCTTCTTTGATGTGAACGGTGTTGATACCGGTCGCTACAACGTGACGATGGCGCTAACTCGTCCTGCAGAAACAAAAGCCGCAAGTACTGATCTTGCAGATGCGAAAGTCGTCATGACCGTCGATGTGGTAAAACGTGATTCACTAGAGCCTGAAATCACTATTCCACCGTATGACGGCACAGGCGGTGGCGGTTCAACGGGTCTTCTTGGTTTGATCTCTCTGCTTGGCTTGGGCTTTATGCGTCGCTTGCGTAAATAACCTTCAACCAACGTCATAAACAAAAAGAGGCTGAAATCAGCCTCTTTTTTTATTCCTACTTAATAGTCATATCAAGATGCAAGGCTTCGCGTGATTATTGCGACACGCTCATTGATTCACTTTCAGGCTGTCCCACCAAAGATGCCCACTCTTCGGATAAGGGTTGATCACAAATAATCGCATCAATGGCACTGAGGCGACATACCGCCGCTTTTCTTACCACACCGATTTTGCTGCTATCGACCACTAAGATAACAGTTTGCGATTGCTTCATGGCTTGTCGCTTATAAGGAATTTCCGTAAGCGCATGACACGTGACCCCTTGCCGGCGATCGATACCCGCTGCCGACGCAAACATAATATCAATACGCAGATCATCCAGTTCATTATTCTCTGAAATTGGATAAAAGTGATTACATTGCGAATCAAACCCTCCCCCACATAATATAGGGTGGCAATTAGGCTTGTTTTTTAAGGCTAAAAATACATTTAAAGAAAAACACACACCCGTGAATGAAATATGCTCATCGATCGCATGAATTATATGCACAATCGTCGTGCCATTATCAAAAAAGACTGTATCATTATTTCTTATATAGGCCGCCGCACACTTCCCAATTTCACTTTTCTCTCGCACATGGCTTTCATGTTGCTCGTATAAGCAGTAGGTATAATCATCTTCATGCCTTTGATTATTAATGATATACCCACCAATCACACTTAATCCTGCGAGAGGTTCAATCAAATCTCGCCGTAATGTCATTTCAGAGACAGAGAGTGCTTCGGCGGCCTGTTTTAAATGGATTTTTTCTTTGCGATGTAACAACTCCACCAGTTGCCGGATCCGTTTCTCCTGCTTAGTTTCCATCATGACGCTTCCTGTTCAATTATTATTATCTTTTATTAATCTGCAAATTATACCAAGTCGGAAATGAATATTAATCAACGATATTCAGCAGTGTGACTTAGGCCATCATCTCCTTTTACTGGGTATTCTCTATCCGACGGAATGAACGAGTCAAAACAGGCTCAATCATACTCAGCACTTTTCTTTGCCAGTAATAAAAGCCCGTTATGTTTACTAATCGTTAACAATGCGCATCCGAACTGATAGAGTCTACGTTAATGATATGTAACCGATCCGTCAGCTAGGATGAGACGAACCATGAGCATAAAAAAGACCTTTTCTCGAAAACCTTGGATACTGTCAGTCTTAATACTGATTGTCATTGCACTCTGGCTGTTGAGCGGATTGGGCACCTCTTCTTCAACGGACGATAAAGAAGGGACATCCACAGAGAACGCAACCACTAATAGCAATAGCAATACCACAAGCCAAAAAGCCATTCCCTTGGCGACCGTGAAAGTGGGGCAGTTTCATACACAGCCTGTCACCCGTACCCTCTCCTTGTATGGCCGTACCGCGCCTAACCGGCAGGCCACGCTGGCAGCAGAAGTCTCTGGTACTATCGATACATTACTGGTCCAAAAAGGCCATGCTGTCAAAGCCGGACAAGCCTTGGTGAAACTGGATAAAGCTGACCGTGAGTTGCAGCTAAAACGCGCCCAAGCCTTACTAAAAGTCCGTAACCAAGAATACAAAGCAGCCCAATCATTGCGTAAACGGGGCCTGCAAGGTGAGGTGGCATTAAGTAAAACAGAAGCGGCATTGGTAGAAGCCAAAGCCGCTTTGCGTAGTGCACAAATAGCCCTTGATAACACTGTGATCTACGCACCGTTTGACGGGATTTTAGAATCGTTATATACCGAGAAAGGTGCCTATGTCGGTATTGGCGATCCGGTTATCAATATCGTGGATTTGGATCCCTTAGTCATTAGCGCTGATATTAGCGAACGCCATGTCGACAGTGTATTCAAAGGCCAAGACGCCACCGTGGAATTGGTCTCTGGTCATCAAACACAAGGGAAAGTGCGTTACCGCGCCTCGGTCGCCTCCGTGAATACCAACACCTACCCCATTGAGGTCGAGATCAGCAACCCCGACATGCGCTTCACTGCCGGTACCAGCACCAATCTGGAACTCGTTCTTGAAACCCAAGATGCGATTAAAATGACCCCTTCTATGCTCGCGCTGGATGAAGCTGGCAACCTAGGGATCAAAACCGTCGTCGATACCGACAAAGTCAAATTCATTCCGATTGCGGTGGTGAAAGTCGAACCTGACGGTGTATGGCTGGGCGGTACCCCGAATCCTGTTGATGTCATTACTGTCGGTCAAGGCTTTGTCCGCGATGGTGATAGCGTGATCCCAACACACGAAGACGGGAGCCAATAATGCATAGCTTGATCGATGCGGTCCTGAGCCGCTCTCGCACCATGCTGACGCTGTTAGTGTTAATCCTCATTGCAGGGGTGATCACCTACAAAATCATCCCCAAAGAATCTAACCCTGATATCACCATCCCAATCATTTATGTCTCCGTGTCACACCAAGGGATCAGCCCGGATGATGCCGAAAGGTTGCTGGTGCGCCCATTAGAGAGTGAGCTGCAGTCAATCGAAGGGATCAAGAAGATGACAGCCACAGCGTCAGAAGGCCACGCTTCGGTTGTCTTGGAGTTCAATGCTGGCAGCGACATTGATCTCGCCCTCACTGACGTGCGTGAAGCGGTGGATGTCGCAAAAAATAAATTACCCGAAGACAGCGATGAACCCACAGTCAATGAAATTACGTTGGCCAACGAAGTTCCCGTGCTGTCGATGGTGCTTTATGGCACCGTACCAGAGCGCACCACCATCCAAATAGCGCGTAAACTGCAAGACAAACTGGAAAGCTTTCGCCAAATATTAGAAGTTGATATCGCCGGTGATCGCCAAGATGTGGTGGAAGTCATTGTTGATCCCCTCCTGATGGAAAGCTACGGCTTAGACCAGCAAGATGTCTTCAACTTAGTGTCGCGCAATAACCGCGTGGTCGCAGCAGGCTTCGTCGATACAGGATACGGCCGCTTCTCTGTCAAAGTCCCGTCGGTGTTTGAATCACTCAAAGACATTCTTGATCTACCGATCAAAGTCGATGGTAACACCGTTGTCAGCTTTGGTGATGTGGCCACCATTCGCCGAGCGTTCCGTGATCCGAACAGCTTTGCTCGCCTCAACGGGGAAAGCGCAGTCGTATTAGAAATTAAAAAACGCGCGGGCGAAAACATCATTGAAACGGTGGAGATCGTCAAAGCCGTGATGGCCGAAGCGCAAAAGCGCGACGAATGGCCAGATAACCTGTTAGTGGAATACACCCTTGATAAATCGAAAGAGGTCAACAGTAACCTGACCGACCTGCAAAATAACATCCTGTCAGCCATCATTTTGGTGGTGGTTGTTATCCTCGCTATTTTAGGCGCACGCACCGCTTTTCTGGTAGGTATATCTATTCCCGGATCGTTCTTAACCGGACTATTGATCCTCGCCATGAGCGGGATCACCATCAACATGGTCGTCTTATTTGGCCTGATCATGGCCGTCGGCATGCTGGTGGACGGCGCCATTGTTGTCACCGAATACGCCGATCGCCGTATGCAAGAAAATATCCCGCCAGCACAAGCGTACCGTGAAGCCGCCAAGCGAATGGCCTGGCCAATCACAGCCTCAACCGCGACGACACTCGCCGCGTTTGCTCCCCTACTCTTCTGGCCAGATACCACCGGCGAATTCATGCGCTATTTGCCACTCACACTCATTGCTACATTGTCAGCGTCCCTCATTATGGCGCTCTTGTTTGTACCCGTGCTCGGCCAAGTATTAGGTAAACCCCAATACGTTAGCCCCAAAGAACAAGCACGCAAACAAGCGATAGAACAAGGCCAATTCGACCAAACGACCGGTATCACTAAGTTGTACCTCAACAGTCTGGCTATCGCGATTCGCCACCCTCTGAAAGTATTGGCCGGTGCGATTGTGTTTGCTATTGGGGTCGGTTTTGCCTATGGCAAAGCCGGTTTGGGGATGGAATTCTTCCCTGATGTCGATCCCTCTCGATTCACCGTGAATGTCCGTTCTCATGGGGATTTATCTATCTATGAAAAAGACGCCTTAATCAAACAAGTAGAACAACGCTTACTCGGCCATAAAGGGATCAAAAGTGTCTACACCCGCACAGGGGGCAGCGGCAGGATCGGCACCCTGCAATTCAGTGCTGCTGACTGGCAAGACCGTGAACCGGTCAACGCCATCATTGAAGATATGCGTGAACAGGTACGTGATCTGCCCGGCATTGAGATCGAATTTAAAACCGAAAATGCAGGCCCATCGGGGGGGAATGATCTCGAAATCGAAGTCGCAGGCACCCATCATGCCGCCATGCAAGATGCCATCTTTCAGGTGAAACAATGGCTATCAAGCCAGCCCGCCTATACGAACCTGTCAGATTCTGGGGATAAACAAGGCATCGACTGGCAAATTAATATTGATCGTGATGATGCCGCACGCTTTGGCAGCGATGCCACCTTGGTCGGCAACACCGTTCAATTTGTCACGAATGGCCTAAAAATTGGTGACTTCCTCCCGGATGACACCGATGATGACGTCGATATTTTAGTGCGCTACCCACAAGACAAACGGGACATTGGGCGCTTTGATGAACTACGGGTGAAAACTGTGTACGGCATGGTCCCCATCACTAACTTCTCCGACATTACCCCGGCACCAAAACAAAACACCATTAACCGCACCGATGGCAAACGGGTGTTAGAAATTTTTGCGGATATGTCTGAAGGCTACAACTTAAGTCTTGAACTGCCAACAGTAACAGCCGCCATTGAAGGCATGACGTTCGCCGATGGCATCGAGGTCAAGATAAAAGGCCAGAATGAGGATCAGAACAAGTCGATGGCCTTTCTGCAATATGCCTTCTTGGTCGCATTAGCCGTAATGGGCCTGATTTTAGTGACCCAGTTCAATAGCTTTTACCAAGCGTTACTGATCCTAAGTGCGGTCTTATTTTCTACCGTCGGGGTGTTCTTAGGCTTACTGATCTTCCAACGACCGTTTGGCATTGTCATGTCCGGCATTGGTGTCATTGCGCTGGCGGGGATAGTGGTGAACAACAACATCGTGTTGATCGACACCTACAACCAGTTGAGAAAGGACGGCTTAGACAAAATCAACGCCATCATGCACACAGGAGCTCAGCGCCTTCGCCCTGTCATGTTAACCACCGTGACCACGATTTTGGGATTGCTGCCCATGGTATTGAAAATGAATATCGACCTAATCAACCGCAACGTGGAATTTGGGGCACCGAGTACCCAATGGTGGTCGCAACTCGCTACCGCTATCTCTGGGGGGCTCGCCTTTGCCACCGTACTCACGTTGGTCCTCACACCGTGTTTACTGATGCTAGGCCGCGATAAATCGCCCGAGGAAAACGCAGAATCGACACCACAGCGTGCACAACCACACAGCGCTGATACACACGTCGCACACCCGTCAGCGAAAACGGTCTCGCGATCAGAAACCAGCATCGCGCAACCTGCATTGCAAACGGCATCCACACACGGTGACCCCGCTGAAATTGTTCAGCAAGAGCTCCGCAAGGCGTTCACCGCCTCATCGCCACATACCTCATTGGAGAGAGGCGAAGAGTCAGCCCATTAACGCACCAAAGTGGGACGCGAGTCGTCCCACCTTCCTCCCTCACATAAATGATCTTCTTTCTCGCTTCAATGCACCTCTCACTTCATGTGGCTATCAGCGCGGCACGAAGCGGGCTTATCGCCTATGATTAAAAAGATCTCATCGTTATTACCACTCAGCCCGTAACAATAGTGATGTATTGGCGAATTGACTCGCCGATTGATTTTGCTACCGTGAGGGCTAACCCATGAGTCTGAAGTCTGCGTTAGAAAAACTCGAACCCGCTTTTGAACCTGGCGGAAAATACCAGAAATGGCACGCGTTGTATGAAGCGGTTGCCACCTTGCTATATACCCCCGGTCAAGTGACCCAAAGCCATACCCATGTGCGCGACAGTATCGATCTTAAACGGATCATGATCATGGTGTGGCTCGCAGTATTCCCCGCGATGTTTTGGGGTATGTATAACGTTGGTCAGCAAGCCATGATGGCTCTGCATTCTATTTACTCCCCAGAACAACTGGAAGCGATTGTTGCAGAAAACTGGCGCTACAGTGCCACGCTCGCGTTAGGCGGCAGCCTGGCAGAATCCGCTGGCTGGGGCAGTAAAATGCTACTCGGTGCCATGCACTTCTTACCTATTTACCTCGTCGTATTTCTGGTAGGGGGATTCTGGGAAGTATTGTTCGCCATGGTACGAAAACATGAAATCAATGAAGGCTTTTTTGTCTCTTCAATTCTGTTTGCGCTTATCGTGCCGCCGACATTACCATTATGGCAAGCCGCTCTCGGTATCACCTTTGGTATTGTTGTCGCGAAAGAGATCTTCGGCGGAACAGGACGTAACTTCCTTAACCCCGCACTCGCAGGCCGTGCTTTTCTCTATTTTGCCTATCCGGCACAAATTTCCGGAGGTTTAGTCTGGACTGCCGCCGACGGCTACACGAGTGCAACGCCCTTAAGCCAATGGGCAGATAACGGGCAATCGGCATTAGTGCACAACACCACCGGAGAAACTCTGACTTGGATGGATGCCTTTGTGGGTAATATTCCCGGTTCGATAGGTGAAGTGTCTACCCTGTTCTTGCTCATTGGGGGTCTTATGATCATCTTCATGAAAATCGCTTCTTGGCGCATTGTCGCAGGGGTCTTGTTGGGGATGGTGTTCACAGCCAGCCTGCTCAACGCGCTGGGTTCAGACACGAACCCCATGTTCTCGATGCCTTTCTGGTGGCACTTAGTGTTGGGAGGCTTTGCATTCGGGATGCTGTTTATGGCGACCGATCCGGTCTCTGCCGCCTTTACCAACAAAGGGAAATGGGCATATGGGATATTGATTGGGGTGATGACGGTGTTTATTCGCGTGGTGAACCCCGCCTATCCGGAAGGGATCATGCTAGCGATTCTGTTTGCTAACTTGTTTGCCCCGCTGTTCGATAACCTCGTGACACGGGCCAATATTCAGCGTCGACTAAAACGCCGACCGATCAAATAACCCAAAGGTGCAACGGGCATTTTTTCATGTAATCACACCGCTTAACGCGTCGCTGTACTCTGACACGTTAGGCGGTTTCATTAGAACAGACTATCGATAAAAATCATCGGCTCTTGATAGCGGACTGCATACCCCTCATCAAGCAACTCATCAATCAGATCATCGGCCATTTCAACAAAGGCTTCGCTCAGTATGTCGCAAACGGCTTCCCCCCCTTCGGTAATGGCTAACGCAGAAAACCACAATTTTACATTCATCCCCAAGCCTGACACCTGACGATAAATGTGTTCACTGTCTTTACGCGCAATATTCACGATCAACGTCGATAATGCCGTTGCAATCCCTAAACCGCGAAAATCCGCTTTCACATACAGAGTATGCAACGCAATTTCGTAATACAGCTCGGAGGATTTGGTCGGGAAACGGTGGTCTTCTAAATATCGACTAAACGTCGCAAGGGCGATCAGTTCACCTTGGTGATACACCGTCAGTGCAATGTCATTTTCTTGCTCTGACTGACGGTGCAACGGAGAATACATAACCGTCTCTTGGGAGGCTGCTTGCGAAAGTGCAGAAAACGCCGCGTAGTCGCCATCTAACCCGTTGATATCAGGCAATGCACTCTGCAAAGGGTTGATCAGGATAGACGCATTATCTATCGACAACGTCGGCGTCAACGCAGAAAATGACAAATTAACCAGTGACGTTAACGCTAAGCTATTGAGCACAGGCGAGGCGCAATGGCCTGTCGGTGTCATCACGCCGAGCGCGTCGACACTGAACACATCGTGTCCCCCTTCAGCCGTATGCGCGTCGTACAGCCAACACGTTTGTTCATCGGCACTGCGTTGCTGAATCACGGCGAGTGCATCAGGCAGAGCGTCATACTGCCCCGTCAGTGCGAACTCACTGTCATTTTTGATAAAGATTTGATATCTAAACGCTTTCATCCGCTTCGCCGCCCCATCTTTCGTGACTTCAGTTTATCAAAATTTAACGATAACAAACGGCATATCGCGATAAGTTGTGATGTCACAGACACTCCGGGTATATAAGCCGAATGGAATTCGGCCATAATGACGAGAACATCATCAAATGCCTTTCCCGATCATGATCTCGCGATTTAACACTGCGCTCTTACAGGCATAGAGGGAATAAAGTGATAGCCATTTCGGCCTGATGATTTCACTTGATAGAGCGCTTTATCCGCCTGAATCAAGATATCATCCCAGTGATCAATCAATGCACCGGCATTGGGCACGAACATTGCCCCCATCGACACCGTCACCTGCTGCTCACCACAACTGAGCGCAAAGGGCTCGTCCGCGATCTGTTCACAAATACGTTGCAAGCACCGCTCGCTGTTTTGTTCGTTACAGACCAGCATCAGAATGAACTCTTCTCCCCCCCAGCGCACAATAAGATCATGATGTCTCACTAACGTTTTCAAGCGATCCGCAATACTGACCAACACCTCATCACCAATATGGTGACCCAGTCTGTCATTGATGCGTTTGAAGTGATCGATATCCACTACCACCACAGCCAAGCCTTGTGGATAATCATCCCGCTTCAAAGCCGCTTTCCACTGTGACAAATAACGACGGTTACTTAAACCAGTTAATGGATCGGCCACCAGCTCAATTTCCAATTTTTCGTTAGATTGCACCAACACAGACTTATCTTTATTCACCGCAGAATAACGACGATACAATAAATAAAGCAGCAAAAGGATAAAGCCCGATGTCATTCGCAGTATATTGGTACCCGCTTTTTTTTCCGCTAAAGTAGCAGTCGCCAGTGCATTTTCTGACTTTAACAATGCGATTTCATTTTCATGCACTTCTTCATCAAAGCGGCCTTGCAAATAAAATAGCTCATTATGACGAATATCGAATAAATACGCTTTCCCAGCATCGGAATACGCCTTATAAAAAGCCAATGCCTGTTGATAATTTTCAGAGCGCTCATAAATCTCAGCCAGTAACTTGTAAGTTTCAAGCAAACGGATCTCCTCATGATACGCCCTATAACCGACCATCGCTTTTCTGGCGAACTGCAGCGCCTGTGCATATTGCCCTTTGGCCAGAGAGACGTTGGCCAAACTTTCATTACAATTCGCCGTATTAACGGGATGCTGGCCATTCTCACTGTTGGCCACGGCAACACACTGCTGTGCGACATCAAACGCGCGACCATACTCACCTTCATCGACATAATAAGACGATAAATTCATGCGAGAGATCACTTTCGCACGCACTAACGGTGTACGATCAGCCAACATAACGGCACGCTCAACGTACCTTTTTCGATCAGAGCTATCCACCGCATGCGCGGAAATTTCACCTAAATTGATGTGCAATAACGATTCAATGAAGGGGTTATTCAAACCATGCTCTTGATACAATGCCAAAGCCCGTTCTGCATACGTTTTTGCTTCGCCCCATTCTTCCATATGGATGTATACCGTGGTTATATTTGAAAGAATGAGGACTAACTGCGGATAATTGCCACACTGTTGGAAGATGCGATAAGCACGCTGATATTTATTCAGTCCCTGCTTATATTTCAACGCTTCAATATCAATATTTGCTAACCATTTTAAGCTACGCGCTAACAAATGCTGATTATTTGAAGCCTCTGCCCGTATTTTCGTCATCTTTAGCTGCGCTTGAGCAAGGGCGTAATCCTTATTGTCGTAATGATTACGTGCCACTAAAAAGGCCACTTCGTCAGTGAGCCAACGCTGTTTTGTCTGCACAGCAAGATCGGATAATTGCTGTAAAATCTGCGACCGCTTACGCGCACCTTCTTTTTTATCTTGCACAATTTCATATTGTGCCAGCAGATACAGCGCCGCCTCTGTAGGATGTGTGTGTTTTTTGCTATCAGTATCCAATTGATCAGACAACGCATCCGCCAAAACAGGACTATTGATGGCCAATTGATAATATTTCAGATAGGCATTGGATGCGGTGACATAATGCTCAGATAAAGCCGGATGGCACACAGCCGTGACGCTCGGGTCTGCCCACGCTAAAGAGGCATTGATACATAACCCCAATAAAAGCAGGCAAAAACGCGTTGAAAGAGACGAAATATAACTAAACATTAGACACTTGTGTTGATGTAAATAGACACAATCCGTTGTCTTGTTATTTCCAGTCGCATTTTTAACAGACTATAAGGAATAAATACAGTCCTTGTGGGAATATTCCCACATTATTCTGCTCGGTTTTGTCTGACTTTTCAGCAACACCTATCGTCGCACACGGCTTCTCGCATTTACGGCCACAATCAAGCGGTTGACCAACACGTATTTTTTAGTTTGGCTCGCGGCACCCAGTTCACGCAAAATGCGACTGATTTCCGAATCCAGGTATTTGGCTGTTTTAGTGCGCACCATCGCCGTGATCACTTTTTCTGCCTTGTCAGGCAATGGCTGCGCCAGTGCCCATGCAAAGCTATAGACCTCATCGTCACTTTGAGCCCGCTGACGCTTCACGCTTTTTTCTGGGATCACCACATCCTGCTCACGTCCTAAACGACGGCAATATTCTTCCGCAACGGGGCTAGAGAAATATGGCAACGCCCCTTCTGTATATAATTTGGGGCCCAAGTCATTTGCTAACGCCGCCTTGGCTTCTAACACGAAGCGGCTCGCATTGGTCACCCGCCCCAGCGATTTCTCCGGCACCGTGTAATACACACTGGCTTTCTGTTTAGCACGCGTCATGGCCACGTAAGCCAGTCGGCGTTCTTCTTCAATATCCGCCCCCATCGAGCCAGACGCCTTGTTCATATAGGGGAACGCGTCTTTATCCCAGAACGGCAGGTGAACATAGTCATACTCACACCCTTTGGCACGGAAAATGGTCGTCAGCTGGACACTCTCTTGCGCGGCATTATTCTGAGCATGAGAACCACCCTGCTGATGTGCCACAGGGTTAGACTGGTGGACAGATTGGTACGTATAATATTCAAAATACTGCAACGCCTTCGCACAGTCTTGATCCATCGAATCCAATACCGTCGCAACACTGTCGAGTCGCTCTATCGCTTCTTCAATCTCACTGGCCGTTGCTTCGGTTTTCCAAATCCAACTGTCCAGCCCGCTCTCGCTGCGGTATTGCTTATAAACCAGCGCCGCTTTGAAACTGCCCTTGCGCATCAGCTGCACCAGCAAGGCTAGCCGATCAATCAATGTCTCCAGCTTCAAGCTCGCATTCGCTTTTTCAAAACGCCCGATAAACGTCAACCATGTCGCCGGATCCATGCCCGCCAACTGGTCACACAATGGCTTGAGCGTTTTATTGGGCACATAACAATGGGGAAAACACAGTAAGCTAAACAGTAAAGCCGACTTTGCAGGCGTCTCTTGCTCGTGATAGCGGCCCGTCGCTAATGTCATCACTTCAATCAGCAATTTCACTTCACGGCTATTGCCCAATACCGATGGCACCGGCATATGGTACGGCACTTTCTTACTGAGAAACGCCAATTCAAACAAGAGTGTCTGTGACCAACGACGTACCAATATCGCCACTTCCGACGCTTTACCGCCCTGATCTAAATGCGTTTGAATCGATTGAGCGATTTCACCCACTTGGCGCGCTGAACCACACTCCACAAAATCCGTGTCCGTGATCCCCTCACCCGAGGTGGTCAAGAAATCACTGAAACGTTGTTTGTTATTGGCAATCAAGTGACTCGCCGCTAACGCCAGGCTGTGACCAAAACGAAACGTTTGTGACAAGGTGTAGGTTGTCGCTGGTGCAAAGTCTTGATCGAAGTTGAGCATAAATTGTGGCGCACTGCCTCGCCACTTATAGATACATTGATCCACATCTCCCACCGCCAACAACTGGGTCTCAGGGCCTAACAATTGCTTTAATAAGCGGTACTGTGCCGTATTAATGTCTTGAAACTCATCCACCACAATCAACTTGCCGTGCTGCTGATAATGCTGACGAATCGCATCATTGCCTTCCAGCAGTTTGACCGACTCCACCAGCCAATCATCAAAAAATAGCAATTTCTGTGCTTTACGACGGGTTTCAAACGCGTCATACGCATCCAAAATAAACAGGTAATCGCGATTGATGTCGGCCAACTTGAACACTTCGTGCGGCGACAGCATGTAAGCTTTCACCAAACCAATGAAACTCAGCAGCAATTCGATGGTTTTCGGATCTTTGATCATCTGCTGGCGTTGGTAAGTTTTTTCCAACCCTGACAAGTCACGCAATACGGCTTTCACCAAAGACTTATCACTCTCACCGCTTTGATAATCGACGCGGTAGCCGGTTTCACGAATAAACCCGGTTTGATTAAGAAACTTCAGACAGAAACTGTGAAAGGTATGCACAGGCACGGCAGCGTTGACGCCAGATGCTTGCAGTTTGGCTTGAAAGTCGAGGCGAATGTCGCGGTTAAACATCAAAACCAACATGTGCTGCGCCGGGATCGTGGCCAACTTTTGCTCTATCACGCCCACGAGTGTGGTGGTTTTCCCCGTGCCCGCACCGGCAATACACAAGGCATTGCCTTGTTGATGCTGAATGAATGCCAATTGTTCCGAGGTAAAACGCGTCATAGTGAACCTGATCATCAAAGTGGAACCCGTGATTTTGCCACACTTGCTTCTCATGCGAGGAATAAAATCTCGCCACTTAACCGTAACCTGCGCCTTGTCGCTGTATTCCCGACCGCGTTTCACCGTCTATTACATGAAATTCCCACTGTGTGATGAAAAATAAAATTGCGCAAACGTTTGCTTTTCTAGCTGAAAGCCACCTTGAGTTCTGTTATTATCGCCGCAACAACGGTCCTAACACCGTACTAAGGCAGACTTTTCGCCTTAACTGACAGGGTTACCTTCGTTTAACTTTTGAAATAGGAATTCGCCATGAGCCTTGCTGATCAAGTTCTCGCTGTAAATGATGACCTGCCGATTCGTACTGACAAGCCGGTTCACAGTGGTAAAGTACGCTCCGTATACTGGTTAACCGAAGCAGACAGCCGCCGTCTGATCAAAGAAAAAGGCTATAATGTTCAGCCTGATGCCCCACTGGCTATCATGGTGATCAGCGATCGCATCTCAGCGTTTGACTGTATTTGGCGCGCCGAAGGCGGTCTGAAAGGCGTTCCAGGAAAAGGGGCAGCGTTAAATGCTATCTCTAACCATTGGTTCCAGTTGTTCCGTGACAACGGCCTTGCCGACAGCCATATCCTTGATATTCCCCATCCTTTCGTGTGGATCGTACAAAAAGCCAGACCTGTCATGGTGGAAGCCATTTGTCGCCAGTACATCACCGGTTCGATGTGGCGTGCTTACAGCCAAGGCGAGCGCGACTTCTGTGGTATCGCCCTTCCAGAAGGCTTGGAAAAAGATCAGAAACTGCCGCACCTACTGATGACGCCTTCCACCAAAGGTATCCTGAAAGGCATTCCAGGGGTGCAGGAAGTAGACGACGTGAACGTGACCCGCAGCGATCTGGAAAACAACTTTGCGGCCTTTAATTTCAGCCGTCCGGAAGACATTACCCATTACGAAACCTTGCTGCGTGAAGGCTTCAATGTGATCAGTCAAGCGCTGGGTGAATTGGATCAGATTTTTGTCGATACCAAGTTTGAGTTTGGTTATGTGACCGATGCCAATGGCAAAGAAAAGCTGATCTACATGGATGAAGTCGGCACACCGGATTCTTCCCGCATTTGGGATGGCGCGGCTTACCGTGATGGCGAAATCATCGAGAACTCAAAAGAAGGCTTCCGCCAAATGCTGCTCAATCACTTCCCCGATCCCGACATTCTGTTGAATAAAGATCGCATGGAAGAGCGCTTTGCGCTGGCGCGTGAGAACGAGCTACCGGTTGACGCCTTGATGGACATCTCTCGTGTCTATACAGGCATTGCAGAAAAAGTCACAGGACGCCCCATTCAACTGAGTGATAACCCGAAAGCAGAAATTATTGATATTTTACGCACACACTATGATTTGATCGATTAAGTGTAATCTCTTAACGAAACCTGATAAATCATTTTGATTTATCAGGTTTTTTATTCCATCACATACAACAATAAGAGCTTGTATCCCCATCCACCGCTCGCCTTCCTTCCAGATATAGACACCGCTATACATTGATATACACCTACACCGCTATACACCGACGTTCTGAATCCAACGTCAATCCATTCTCACGGGAACGAACATCGTGAAATGCTACTGATAAGATATATATAGCGCCATCATCTTGGTTTTAGACGTATCATTATAATATTGTGCTAATATGCCGCATCAGCGATATGAATGTGCCAACAAACTCATTTGTTTGACTGAGCGTAGTGAACCCTACCATGATTAACTAATGAGGATAAAAATATGAGTAAATTAACGGCCGAACAACGAAAAGCACGAGACGATGAACGTTTTTCACAGCGTGTCACTGAGCGCCGAGAAAAAGGGGAAGACGTTGTCGCTTATGCGCTAGCAACCAAAAAAGCGGTGAAGTTTTTAACGAAATCAGAACGACGTGAACTTAACGAAAGAAAAATTGCGCGTCAGGAAGAAATTAAGATTAAAGAAGAAGCCGAACTAGAAAAAATTGAAGCCTCGTTTATTGAACAAGACGACGCTGAATAACCTCATTCCTCCATCCTGCGCGTAGACAAAGGCATGGATAAATGATGCTTCTATCCTAACAATAACCCTGCTAACGCATTTTCAATATGATGTGTTATCAGGGTTATTTGTATCGGTCAGTGTGCCTTATTACGCCACCGCATCTCGAACTTCAATGATCACTCTCGATCCCATCGTGAAGCCACCAACCGATAAACCGTCCGACCCACCGCGTACCCCGCACAGGCAAACGCGCAAAAGATCAGGCTAGCAAACACATAAGCCAGCCAAACCGGTACCCCTAACCCCCATGCGAACGCAAAGGCGATCCCGTTTAGTGCCTCAACTGGCCATAAGTACACCACGCTCGGCGCCCCCATGGCGATGGTTGCAATCACTATCGCTAACACGATCAGCGCACCCACAATACCGGCGATATGTTTGTTATTCATTATTGTCCGTTTTAAAAGAAGTAAGCCATAGAAAAACGGCCAGATTCTATCTCTCAACGTACAATCACACCACTGATATCAACGCGTTAAAACGCTTTTTGCATGACTTTCTGCATTAACTGCCTTCTAATAGTTGTACCTGTTGACCGTCTATCAGTCCACTGGCACCACGCACCACCACTTCCCGGCCAATCGTAATATCGCCTTTCACAGCCACTTTCCCGCCACTGCTGTACAGCACATCAACAGGAATAGACTTCACTTTGATTTCCTCACTATCAGCATCACTCCCTTTCGCACGGTTGATCTCACTGATCACAAACAAAGCACTGCCCTGCTTGCCTGTCACAATGGCATCACGCGGAACGAGTACCCCCCCTGATTTAAAACGCGTCGGGATCGCCACTTTCACGGGCTGTCCAATCGTCATGACTTTGCCTTGCGGCAATAAACGCAATTCCATTAACCGTGAGCGTGCGTCCGCGCTGGCACTGCGGGTATCCAGTGTGGCTGTCAGTGTATCGGTACCCACCGTGACATCTAACGTCGCGGCGGCCGGTAATAACGCCGTCACTGAAATCGGTGCTTGCAAACGAATTTCCTGCTGCGCCGTATTCACCAAATGCAGCACACTCTCCCCTTGATTGATGTATTCACCTTGTGATTTGAAGACACTGTTCACCGTGCCATCAAAGGGTGCGATCAATTGGGTGCGGGCTAATTGTTCTTGAATCACATTCACTTGCAGCCGCGCATTGTCTAATTCAATACGGCGAATCGCCAAATCATGTCGCGCTTTGGCTTGATCGGTTTCAGACACATTGCGCTTTTTCGCCAACTTGTTTAATCGCGCCAACTCCACCACCAAATGATCCACATACGCTTTGGCTTTACGGGCTTCCATTTGTTCGATTTTTAACTGTAACGTCAACGCGTCCGCTTTCACTTCTGCCAGCACATCGCCTTTTTTTACTGTCTGACCAAACGTTGCCACAGCGGTTAAACGGCCGGTGGCTTCCATGCTCAAACGCGCCTCTTGCTGACTCTGTACCGTGCCACTGTACCAGCTCACTGGTGCGGCGTGTTCTGCTTCCGCGACGGCCAATACCACCGGCTTAGCGGCCAAAAGAGGGAGCGCGACCATCATCACAACACTGCCGATCGCCACGTGTACACAACGTTTTATCATCGCTGATGCGTGCTTATTTTGTATTGTTGATGTGTATACTTTTGGATCGCGTCTTCGCTTGCCTAGTTCCATGGCTCATTAATTCCTTTTTGTTCTTATACTTTCGTTGCCAACAACGTTGTGTCTTGTTGTATTTCAGGTGTACTGTTCGTTGACTTGCCGATGCGCAATAACGCGGGCAGCAAAATCAGCGTAAACAGCGTGCTGACCAACATCCCCCCCACAATGACCGCTGCAAGGCCACGATAAATCTCACTGCCTGTCGCAGGGCTCAACAAAAGCGGTAGCATGCCAAACACGCTGGTCAGGGTTGTCATAAAGATCGGACGGATCCTTCGGGTTAATGCATCTTCCACCGCAAGGGATCGTTCCATTCCTTCACGCTCATTCGTGCGAGTTTGGTGCACCAACAAAATGGCGTTGTTCACCACCAAGCCCAGTAAGATCACAAAGCCAATCATGGTGAGTAGATCCACCGGTTGATCCACCAACACATGCATAATTTGAATCGCCATTACCCCGCCAACAGTCGCCAATGGCAGCGTCAATATCACTAGCAGGGCATCGCGCAACGTGCCGAACAAGCCCCACAACAGCAGCAATAAAATACACAGCGCAAACCCAAAAATAGACAGCATATTATTGATCGCTTGTTTAAGGCTATCGGCATTGCCCGACAACTGCACCGTACCGCCATCCGGCAAAACACCTTCTATCTTTTCAATGGCTTGGTCTTGTAACTGCTCCATAGCCACTTCCAATGTCATGTCATCACTGGGCTGCACGGCCAAAACAAACGCGCGCTTCCCATCAATCCGATCAATCGACTTGGGTCCCATCACGGTTTCAACCCGTAACAGTTCTCCGAGCGGGACAATCGCCCCAGACGGCGTGGCCAGAGGAATTGCGCCTAATTCTTCCGGTGACCCTGCACCTTGCGTCATCAGCATCATGTCGAGTTGCTGATTACCGTCAAAAAAGTTACCTAAATAACGCCCCGAACCGAGTGAGCGGATCACCGATGGCAAATCCCCCCGACTCCAGCCGACTTCAGCCAGACGACGATCATCGGGGATCAACCGCAACTCAGGCGCGGTAAATTCTAATGACCCGTGTGGCCAAACCTGGGCATCCGGCATCGCTTCTTCTAAGATGACCTTCGCTTCCTTTGCGACACGAAATAACTGTGGCATATCGTTCGCTTTTAGCACCACGAGGATCTCTTTGCCTGATCCTAAATTACCGAACAAGGATCCTTGCCGCGCAAACGCCCGTACATCTGGCAAACCAACGGTAATTTCGTCCCTTACAATCGCTTCAAGTTCTTTGATACGGTTCTGATCAATGGCCCTTACTCCCATTGTGGCGCCCCCTGGCCACATGATGAAATAGTAGTTTTTCAATGCAGGCTCTTTCTCACCGTCCATATACGGCTGTAAGCGCGTGACCATGGTATTCATCACTTCTTCGCCGACGGCATTGATGCCAATCCCCGGTGCAATGGAGAACCACACATCCACCGCATCTCGCTTAACATCCGGCAAATAATCCATCTTAGGTAAACCGATACGGGTGAGTCCCAACGGCAATGCCAGTAAGGTCACAATGACGATAGCGCGTCGGACTGGTGTGGCCGTTAAGCGCATACTCCACCCAGCCAAACGCTGCCACACCGAGGCATAATGATCACGCAGCCGGGTATCCGCTAACCACCGTGAAGCGGCAACGGGTAACACCGTAACGGCGACAATAAGTGACATTGTCACGGCAACAGCAATGGTGATGGCAAGGTCTGCAAACAACTGCCCTTCTACATCATTGAGCATCAATATCGGCAGGAAAATCGCCACCGTGGTCAGGGTTGAGGCCAATAGCGCACTCCACACTTGCTGTGTGCCCTGCTCGGCAAGGCTAACCGCCTGATCACTTGCTGTATCTCGCTGGTTTGTTCCTTGCGAATTGGCTTGTTTCTCACGTAAACGGATGATGTTTTCCAGCACCACAATCGCCGCATCGAGCACCATGCCCACCGCAAAAGCCAAGCCCGCCAGTGAGATCACATTGAGTGTTCGACCCGTCAGTTTCAGCACGCAAATGGTCAACAAAATACTGATTGGGATCGACATGGCGATGATCAAGGTCGCACGAGCTTTCCGAATAAAGCACCACAGCACTGCCACGGCGAGCAATACCCCGAATAATAAGTTACCCGTCACCATATTAAGCGCCCGCACAATGAAAACGGACGCGTCGTAAGACATTTCTAAATGCACACCATTGCGCACCAAGACAGAATCATTAAGTTGCTTAATGGCTTCTTTCACCGACAACAGGGATTCCAGCGCATTGGCACTGTTTTCCTTCATCACACTGATATTAATGGCGGGGTTACCATTTTGAACTCGCAAGGTACGCGGTACGGCACGCTGCACGTTCACATCGGCTAAATCACGCAAATACACGGGCAAGCCACCCCGCCATGCGACAACCATGTCACCGAAATCATCCAACTCATAACGGCCGGCAAACCGTAACTTGTACTCTTTACGGCCGATATCTAATCGTCCAGCGGATGCATCACGCCCAGCAGAAATGCGTCCGACCAACTCGGGAATAGTGATCCCTAATTCCGCCAAACGGTACGGATCAAACCGAATTTCCACTTGGCGATCGCTTTCGCCTCGTACTTGAATGCGAGAGACACCATCGACGGCAGTCAACGCCGGTTCAATTTGGCTTTCCACAAGATCCTGATAAGCCTGAATGGGGGTGTCATTGCCGGGCAGTTGCTGTAAAAACAAGGAGGTTAATTGATCATTGTTTGAGCCACTGTGGATAAATGGCCCATCAATGTCAGACGGTAAATTGGTGGCTTGGTTAACGCGGCTGATCACCTCCAACATGGCTTTTTCCATGTCGGTGCCAATTTCAAACTCAAGGTTGATTTCAGCCCGTCCGTTTCCCGCTTCCGTGTTGATATATTTGGTGCCCGATATGCCCTGCAACACCTGTTCAAGCGGTTCGGCGACTTCCGACTCCATCTCTTCGGCTGCCGCCGCACGCCAATGCACAGTGAGCGACAAACTCGGCCGAGTGATATCCGGGAATAATTGAATTGGCAGGGTTTTGATACTGAGCAAGCCAAACAAGGCTGTCAGTGCAACGGCCACCGCAATGACGGCGGGGCGAGAAATGGCATAGCGTGTGAGAAACATAACGTCCTGTCTTGTCTTTACTCTTGTTGTACGGTTCATACAAACCGCCTCATTCACAATATACAGCCCATCCATGGCCTTCTGATTGCGGTAACAATTTCGCAACAGCTACGATAGCAAAATTCACTGCCTTTTACAGAGTCTTGTTATGTTTTGGTTACATTTTTATAACGCACACAGTGAATATACCCAAACCGGATAGTTTTTGAGTCATAAACGGCAAAATGGACCCGAGACTGCACACGCACGCCGTATTTTCACACGTCGAGATCCCCTTTTAAGGAGGGGTTTTTTCTGTGAAGTGACTGCTAATTTCGCTTTCTCACCGCCTAAAGCCATCCACTGGGTGTGGTAATCTGGTGAATGATATTTGGGTATATACGTCTAACGGGAAAGGATGAATGAAGCGGATAAGGACATCGCGATTGCGCTTTCAAGAAGGCAATTCTGATAAAGTGTATGAGGTTGATCTGGTCGAAACATCAGTAATGACGGAGGCAAAATACCTCGTCAACTTTCGTTATGGTCGATACGGCAGTCCGTTGCGGGAGGGCACGAAAACAACCGCCCCCATCCCTTTTAATCAGGCCGAAAAGATCTTTGATTCCGTCGTGATCGCGAAAGAAAATAAAGGCTACCACTCAGAAGAAAGCCTGGTACTGAGCACCTCTTCTTCTACGGCCGCTGCTGACCCTGCCGTTGGATCGGTTTCCCATTACACCGAAGCCCTGCTAGTGCGGATCAAAAATGAAAAGCATGATCCTACGCGATCCCGACAGATCTGGCGATTACCTCCCGAACCGCACCCTGAAGCCGCCACGACCATCACTGGTTTTCTACAATCTCATGGCAAACGTAACGACTGGCGTGATGACTACAGCATATTATGGGCATTAGGCCGTATCGGTTCATCGCTGGATATCAACACCGTCACCCCGTATCTCAACGATCACAACCCTGTCATGGCCAGACTTGCGCTAGAGGTGATTCTTGCCTTAACCGCGCCGGAGCAACGTCACATCACGTATCAGACACTGTGCCCGTCGCCGATGCCCTTAACGCCTGACATACTCCACCAGCGTATTACCGAATTTTGTCACACCGCCGCTCAAGAAAAGTACATAGGTGCACCTGTAGAACACCCAATCAATACCGTATTAAAACACGCCTATTTACAATCTTGGTTTAACCCTGAACTCAAGCGGACTTTAGTGACATTATTGCCAAGCATTCCGTTTTCACCCGGCGCCTTCAAAGGGTTACGTTACCTGTTAAAAATGAGTGAGTTCCGCTTAGACAGCGAGATTCAGCCACTCATCAATATCCATTTAGAAGCCTGTGCGCCCCATTTTAGTCGACAATGGACGTATCACTACAGCGCACACGGCAGGCTCGATGTCGCCAAAGAATTAGCGTCGGATAATGCCCGGTTAGCTCATTCACAACATACGCACCGCTATTTTACCGCGCGTTTCTCTCGCACATTGAAACAATTGGGGATCGCCAACAGCCCACTGTTTACTGTGATGGCCGAAAAAACGTTGCTGCACTATACCGACGAGCATGCCAAAGCCCCGCGTACGATTAACGACTACCACTATGATCGCAACTGGCAACGTCACATAACCCAAACCCGTCATTATGATGGTTATGCGCACTGTTCAGCCCTGAATACCCTGCTGCATACCCATGCGACCAACTACCGTAAAAACGCACGTGGCATTTGGCTGCATAACCCAGAGGATACGTTCACTGGGCGAGGAGAAGCCTTCCCTCACCTGTGGGATAACGCCCCTGAATCGCTGTTGCGCATTGCATGCCATACCCGCTGTCAGCCCGTTGCAAATTTCAGTGTACGAGCATTACGTGATAATACCGTGTTCTGCGAGGGCATATCGTCAGAATCACTGATCACGCTTTTACTCAAACCTTATGCCTCATTACAGCAGTTTGCCTTGCAGCAATTACGCACGCGGCAATCTGACACGCCACTGCCGGATCACATTATCAGCCAGCTGTTTTTAAGTACCTCTGACGATGTAATTGCCTTTGCCTTTGCCTTCACTGAACTGGATAAAATCCGTGATTTCAGCCGTTCGGTGCCATTACTAAGCACACTGCTGTGTATCGACCATGCGGCACTCCGTGCATGGCTTGATGACCCAACACATCGTAATACCTTCACGCTCGTGAACCCCACGGCGCTGTTAGCAACGACAATAAATTCCGTCACGGGCGTCAACGTCAACGCCAACGCCAACGCCAACGCTGACTTGAATATGGATACCGACACAGAAAGTCAACTGTCTTTGCCCCCCCTTACCGACGCCCACGGCGAATGGCTGTTTCAATGGATCATGGAACACTGTCGCGAGGCCATTCAGCGACTCGCGATTGCCCCTGTTGAGACACTGATCCACAGCCCTTCACGCGCCGTTCGCTTGTTGGGATGTCGATTATTGGATGCAATGCCGATCCGCTACAGTCAAATATCCGAATCGACGTTGCATGTCATTGACCGTTCATCGTCTAAAGCCATACAAGCCTTCAGCTTTGCCCTGTTGAAGAAACTCGCCCCTGAAGAACTCAGCGAAAAAGTCGATTACCTTATTACACTACTTCCCCAATGTGGTTCTGATAAGCAAGCCGCTATCTTGGGCGTAATAGCCACGGCTATTCATGCACATAAGCCTTCTCGCGCCCTCATTTTCCAGCACATTGTCCACCAGTTGCACACCCGTGATCATGAACAGTCATTGCAGCAACAACTCATCCCGTTTTTATCTCAGCATTTTGATACGGCGTTGGCTTCAAACAAAGCCGATGGACTCTGGCAATTAGCCACCGCCCGCTCCGCCATGGCGCAATCACTGGCGGCTGAGTATTTGGCTGCTCATGTCCAACGCACAGAGTTACAAGCTACTGACGATCCCAACCCGCAGGCCAATGATCGTCTGGTTGATCATCAAACAAAACACGCGTTTTTATCCGCGGACTTTTTATGCGCAAATCAGTGGTTTTCTCTGCTTTCCAGCCCCACGCTGTCACTGCGCAAGCTGGCAAGAACTTACTTTAGCCACCAGCCAGACACCTTTGTCGCGCAAATGGACAACATTTTGCAGGTACTCGAGAGCCCGTGGGCAGACACCCAAAGTTATGGGTTTACCTTTTGCCGTGAGCACATGACAAAAGAAGATTGGCAACCCGATCAAATCATCGCGGTGTGCGACAGCGTGGTAGACGCCGTTCAACAATACGGACGTGAACTCATTCAGACCTATTTTGACGAAGCCGATGGCCCACAGTATGTGCTGCAACTCAGTCAGCATCCTGCTGCGAACGTGGAATTATTTGTCAGCCAGTTACTGCCCCAATATGCCGCGGGCGATAGCGACATGATTGTCGCACTTCAGCCTTATTTCGTGTCGGTGTTATCACGGGTGAATTGTGGCCGCGTCGCAAAAGATAGGGTGATGGCCTTTCTTCAGGATCACGCTGACACCTCGCCGCAAACGCGAGAGATGACCTGTGCGTTACTCACACGGTTGTCTTTAACGTCCGTGCAGAAAGACAAAAGTGCATATCTGAAAATGATGCTGCATCTGGCCTCTCACCATGATGCACTCACGGCCGATTTGCCGATACACATCAGCCCGATCCCCACGTCATCACCGCGCCGGATAGAGGAATAAACATGGAAGTCGCTTACCGCTATGCAGCGTCATCACACGTCGGTTCAAACAGCAAACAGACGGACATGTCATTTGCCCCTGATCTTTCTCGTGCGCCCACATTTTTTGTCGGGGAGGTAAAAGATAAACGGCGCTTCAGAGAAGCCATTTCCTGCCTGCATGATGTGGTGATCTCTGATATGCGCTTTCAGCCGAAGAACCGCGAAGAGTATGAACGATGGCTCGCGGGCGAAGAGCCCCGCTTGCTGGCTGAATTTGCCAGCCAATCCAAACAAGTCAACGCCGAACTCGCCTCGGTCAACGCCGAGCTAAACGCGATGAATAAAGAAGCCCATACTGTAATGGCGCCTTACTATCACGCTCAGCAACAGTATTTCAAATACCTGTATAAACACGATCTTGATGCATGGTATGTGCTCGATCCCGTGATCACCATTCATCCTGATCAGGTGTTCTTTGAATGCTTCTCAGAAGACGAATCCAGTTATGGCAAACTCACCTGTCACTATGATGTGTTCGAGCATGTCAGTGATAAAGCGTATGGCACCACCAACATTGATTATTCCACCGGCTTGTATCATGAATTTCAAAAAATTCGCGACTACCGCACTACGCGACTAAAAATCGACCCTGATGGTTTCAACATCCAAACCTCAGGGGCAGCGGCGTATGACGAGAAGAAAATTGACCTGCCAGACAGTTGGGTTCGGGGATTCTTGCAAGTCAGTTCAGCCATGACCTTACCCATGGTCACGCTGCGATTACAGCCAATGGACATACATAACCTGTGCGCACAATTGAAACGCAGGAAAGAACGTGTCGGCCCCCGCGCCATGCGCTTTGAATTGGTACCCGGTCGCCCTGTTCGTGTGGTGATGGAGCCCTGGAATGAGGTGTTGCAGTTTGACCGCTCTATTTACCAAGGCGATACCCCACGCACCATTCGCGTGTGGGGACGCCGCCGTTTACTGATTCTTGAACGCTTGCTGCCAGTCGCCAATCATTTTGATGTGCATTTAATGGGCGATGGTTTGCCCTCATTTTATATTGCCAATATGGATAACCTGTCTTTCACGCTCGGGCTGTCTGGCTGGAGTGCCAACGACTGGTCAAAAGCCGGTAACTTTGACCTGCTCGCGCCGCGCGAACCGGTGGATCAATCCACCGCCCAAACCGTTTACAACGCCCTGTCAGCGCAGCACGTCGAAAGTGCACAGCGGCTGGCGACCCGTTTACAACTCGACATCAGCACCGTGAAATCGGCCTTGGCACAATACAGCCAGTTGGGGTTAGTGCTCTATGACATGGAGGGGGATGTGTATCGCCTGCGCCAACTCTACAACACCCCGATTGAGCTTAATGACATTCGTTTTAATAACGAGCGAGAGAAAAAAGCGGCCAATTTTGTGCAAGCCAACCTCGTCACTGTCGATAAGGTTGAAGCCAATACTCAGGGCACCGCCCTGTCTGGCAGTGTGCTGGATAACGCACGGGCGCATCAGGTTTTCCTCACCATCGATAAAGACCAACGTTTAACGCATGGTCAGTGTGAGTGCCATTTCTGGCATCAGAATAAATTACGGCTTGGCCCCTGTGAGCACATGCTGAGTTTACGATTACACGTCGCAGGAGCCGCGCTGAAATGAACCTAATTACGGGAGTCACTTCACTGTTCGCACACCCTCGTCTTGTATTGAATTTTGTAGCCAATAGAATTTGGATTAACGGTAGCGCGGCTAACGAACCTTGCATCGCGAATGGTGGATCACCATTCTGGTTTACAGGCTACCCACGCGTCACTGGTGAAATCTTAACTGGGCCGCACAGTCACCCATATCGCTATTGCGGTATGACTTCAAAGAAGTCAATGAGCGATATGGGTAACGTGCGGCATCGAGTTGATTACCCCAGTACTGAGAACTCTTCGAAGGAAGATGCCGCGCTACCGTTCCTCCCTCACCATACCGACAGTACGCATCCTTCTCCTGCGTTTTTATTCTGTTCTTTCTTCCTGCCACAGGAGGTACGTTGCCATGCGTAATTCAGACCCAAGCCAAAACAACAGCAGCAACAACAACAGTGTATTGCCGCCCGAACCGTCACCCAAACTGACACGCCAGCAGATCTATGATCGCATTCGTCAATCGGGCAAAGAGGAATACATCCTCAGTGAAATGATCCGTTTAGGCTTCTGGCAGAAAGATCGCGCCAAACCCAGCATTGCAGAAAAATTCATTGAAAAACGCAGCGCATTACTCAGCAAATTGCGTGAATTGGCACGCCTTGAACGCCGTTATCAGGATCCTGAAAAAGCCCTGCTTGAACTGCATAAAGAACGCAAAAAAGCGGCGCTAGATAAACGCGAACAGACCCGGATTAACCACAACCTCGCCCGCTATGAAAAAGCCTTGCACTGGCACCAGAAACAGCAAACCCACTTCACCTACTTGGGCGATGCTGGCTATGGGGATAAAGCCTTAACGGCCGGACTGAAACAGACAACCAGCGATACCGCACGACTGGCTGAACACGGCTTGCCCAAGTTCAGTCATGTGGGTGATCTCGCCGAGGCGATGGGGATTTCCACCGCAGAATTGCGTTTTCTGTGTTATCAAAAAGACGTGTCTACCGTCAGCCATTACCAACACTTTGCGCTCAGTAAAAAATCCGGTGGCACACGGCTGATTTCCGCACCAATGCCAAGAATGAAGCGCGCACAATACTGGTTACTGGATAATGTATTAACGATGCTGCCCATCCATGATGCCGCACACGGCTTCATCCAAGGCCGCAGCATTGTGAGCAACGCGAAACCGCATACCAACAAACAGGTTGTGACCAATTTTGACCTGAAAGATTTCTTCCCGAGCATCACGTATCCCCGAGTAAAAGGCGTATTTAAGCAGTCGGGATACAGCGAAGCACTCGCCACCACCTTTGCTTTACTGGCAACGAAACCGGACTCACAAGCCGTCGAAATGGACGGACGGGTTTGGCATATTACGAACGGTCAGCGCGTGTTACCGCAAGGGTCGCCTTGCAGCCCAGCCATCACGAATGTGTTGTGCCGCCGTCTTGATGCCCGCTTGCAGGGCATGGCACACAAACTGGGGTTTACCTACACCCGCTATGCCGATGACTTGACCTTTTCCAGTCACGAGACCGATAAGATCCAGTCTTTATTGTGGCGTTGTGAACGCATTGTCACTGATGAAGGTTTCACCCTGCACCCCGACAAAACCCGCGTCATGCGTAAACATCAAAAACAGGAAGTCACTGGTATCGTGGTCAATGATGGACTGTCGGTCGATCGCCCTACCCTGAAACGTTTTCGGGCAGCGCTGCGTCAAATAGAATTGGATGGCCCTGACGGGAAACACTGGGGTGCAGGCGAACTGTTCCAGAGCCTGACCGGATACGCCAACTTCGTGGCCATGGTCGCGCCAGAAAAAGGCATTCCGCTGCAAAAGCAAGTTGCTCACCTCAAACGCCAATACAATATTCCGGTCGCCAAAGGAAAGATCACCGCGCTGAATAAGCGCTTGTTCCGCCTGAAAGCTGCCAAAGGCGAAGCCCCTCGCGAGGCATGGTGGCAACCAGCAGAAAAACCAGCCCCGGTATTAGCGTTGACGCAGCAACAAATGGAAGCGCAAAAACAGCAAGCGCGTAAAGCGGCGGCGGCAAGCCAAAACAATACGCACTCAGAGCAACGCGATGCAACACCTGACCATACCAATCCTATGTTCATTTCAGGTACCGGTTTTGGTGCCAGCGCTGAAGGCCACAGTGAAAGAAACCCTGCGAGTTGGAATATCATCGGCAGCCCTATTGTGTGGCTGGTGGTTATAGTGTTGTTGCTGTTGAAAATATTCGTGTATTAAACGGAGAGGTTCAGCGGCTATACTGTCGCCGCGGATATGTGGCCTTCTTACCGCTCAGCAGGCCAATCACAACAAGGGGGTCATTGGCCTGCTGGTGTCGTAACTCATTTCTGGACAAAACCGAGTTAGAATTAATGTTCTAATGCGTCTATTTCGGATAATTGCAGGTTGGGCGAAACGAAGTTGACGACTTTGCTGTTCGAGAGCATTGGCTGCTGGCGCAGCCAAAAGAATGCTATCGCCTAGTGACCAGAGAAGGGTTCATATGTGTTATATTATTTAATACGCACAAACTTTTCTGATTCCGCTATTTCATCTTCTGTTGCATCACGTGATGGAATATCATCAGGCAGCATGATTTGTGTAAGATCTGAACACCAATTAGCAACACCACTATCTTTATAGTTGTTGGCAAACCTTGAAACATTTATATAGTTGTTAAGCTCAGTTGCTGCATAAAACAAAGCTTTATCTGGAGCTTGAAACAACGAATAACAGATATATGGTGTCGGTCTACCAAAAAAATCTAACGCTTCAATCCTTTCCTCAAGCACACGCTCAAGATGTAGAAGTGAGTCATAAAATACATGGAACTCTTGAATACCATTGACCTGAAGTAACTTATTAACCAAGCCTTGATCAACCAAACTAATGTGGTTTAAAACCAATCCTAGTTTTTTATCACCTTGAAAACGATTTTGAATATAAAAATCAGCAACAGTACTAAACGTTGAAACCAACTGAATATTTGAAATAGAGAACTGCTCCCTGTAGAGAGAGAAACCATTTGGCAGGTTTAGATACTCAGCCCCTCTGAACTCATTGATATATCTCTGAACTGTTTCACATCGCTCCTCAGAGAGTAGATCTGGAGAATCAAACATACTGAAATCTTCAGATTTCATTACCTCAGATAACAGCCATTTTCTGTTGCTGTGAAGCTTTGTTAGTAGTTCAAAACATTGCCTAGCAGCTCGCTGTTTTACCAACTGCACGGGATATACGTTAAAGATTACGTAAAAAACACCAGCAGCAACAATTGAGAGATAAATACTGGATAGCGGTCCTGTTCCTGCGAAAATGACAGCGACTACCATTGATAGCATAACTAAAATGGTAACCTTTGAGGACAATGTATGTTTTAGGGCGTTAAACTTTATCGATTCAGAAGTGTTTTTTGATGGTTCGACTCTATCTTTAAACTCTTCATACAGTCGTTTTGCTTTGTTTGCCACAATATCTAGTTTCAGCATGTTTAAATTTCAACCATAAATAATATAACAAATAAGAATAAGTATCGGCTGCGCGACACTTATTCTTATTTGTTAGCTAACCGCTTTAAGATAACTCAAAACGATCTTCCCAAACACAGACACCCTATACCCTGCATTTTTGGCAAACATTGACTGATGCCTAATTAATAAACCAGAAGAGGTTAGTAACTCTAATTCAATATCTACATTAAAACCCTCACGCCAAAATATAAAATTAGGGTTCATGGCCAGTTGATTTCTAAGGTTATTGACTACAGTGTCATTCCAAATGGCTGTTTCCTTAGACTGTAAAGCACCAGATGAAAATTCACGTTGTTCTGGAGACATTGACGCTAATACTTTAAAGAGTTTGCGTTGTTCATTACTTAACTCGCTTACTTTTCTCATTACCCATGACTTTTCATTGTCATTGGTAAATTTATACATTGAGCTAGCTGCATACAAATTGGAAATTGCCACCAGTTTTTCTTGCGAGTCTTCGTACTCTATTAAAGAAATTAGTTCTTTGAAGAGGTTTACAGCCTCACCCGTAGAAAACCAATCTAAGTTTATCGAACTTTGCTCAAGTTGGCTGTATTTCTGTTCCAACGATTTGATTGTTGCTTCTATATTTCTTGTGCGGATTTCATCAGACTTATCAAAAATTAGGTGATCAAGGGCACCACCTACAACTGGGATTGCCGACACACCAGCTCGAAAAAATGAACCTGCATTTGGTACATATTTCGAATTACTCGCTTTTTCTGCGATTTCGGTTATTTTTTCTTTCATACTGTCCCTCACCTAGGTTTGCTAACAACTTATTAGCGGGCAACTTGCCCGTTTAGTACAAAACTAGGCCGCCCGATCAGTCCGCTTACAGTTGTCAAATTTTACCATATATCTTCATAAAAACAGTGGATTAACCTTTATGGTTGCGACCTAAATGGGAGAAGTCGGGCGTCCGGTACAAAAAACGCGCACATTTTTACAATGTGCATGTCTCTGTGATTTTATTCAGTGTTAATACATAAGAAAAATTTGGCCTTAGAGAGATAATCCAAGTGCTCAGACGCTCGAAGTATCAACTCACTTTGGGGCAAAACCGAACCCACCTAAATCCCACCATTTACCAACAGTGTGGGTTTCATCTTTACGTTGTCATCTGCTCATTGATTCACAAAAGATGCCAATCTCACATATTTACAAAAATACCCTATCAAAATAGGCACTAAGCATCACCAAATGGAAATTGTTTAGTAAGTTAAAAGAGACGATATTTTATGTTCAAGGACGATCGCAATGATCACGAAGAAAACACATTCAATACAAACACTGCTCTATTGGGGAACAGGCATTATCATGTCTTTTCTTCTCATATTCTTTTATGCCGACAACCAGGTCGATAAAAAAGAAAACGCGCTTCATCTGTTGCAACTCGACATCGCCCTCTCCTCTCAGCAAATGCTCATGATGCGCCGACATGAAAAAGACTTCCTTGCCCGCCAAGATGATAAATACATTGCAAAAATGACGGATGAAGCCAACGCCATCAAAGCGCGTCTGAAGACAATCAATGACAACATGACATTGTATGGACTCGCCACCGATTTCGATTACAAAGAGACAGTATCCGCCATTGATGCGTACTTGGCGCAATTCAACCGCCTGACCGAGACCGTTTATCTTATTCATGGCGACGGCCAGAGCAAAGGCGCGATTGATGACCTAAAACAATCAACATTGGGGTTTGAGCGCGTCGCTTTTACCGCAAATGATACGTTGTTAACAAACCAGTTAATCGACTTGCAGTCTTTATTGATTTCTTTTTTCAAAGATTTTGACACCGCGCTTATCCCAAAGATAAATGCGGCTTTAGATACACTTCAACAACAAGTTAACACCCATTCTTCGAATACGCTGCTCGCCACACAGTTCACACGTTTCTCCGACCATTATTCTGCCCTCAAAAATGACTTTGAAAAACTGGGCTATAGCCATAATGAAGGGCAACTGGGGCTGTTACGTTCCACCATCCACCGTGTTGAAACGAACTTAAAAACACTCTACGACGATATGCCTACATTGATAGAAAATAAGCTGTCTACGTATATGTTCTATCACAACCTATTGGCGGGCTTGCTCGGATTGTCTATTCTTGCGGTGCTCTATTTTGTGATTCGTTCCGTCTCGAATTTGGAATCTGCACTGCTTGCTTCCAAAGAAAAAGCCACCCGCGCTAACCGTGCAAAGAGCTCTTTCTTGGCCAATATGTCGCATGAAATCCGTACCCCGCTGAATGGCATCATTGGGATGACGGAAATACTGGCGGACTCTAAGTTAACGGCTATTCAGAAAGACTATCTCACCACCATCAATTCATCATCACAGACATTGCTGATGTTAATTAACGATGTCCTTGACCTGTCTAAGATTGAATCCGGTCACTTGGAAGTAAACGCCCATACCTGCGATATTCGTGAAATCATATTCGACACCGCCGCGCTCATCGCCCCGAAAGCACAGCAAAAGAACGTTGATTTACGGATTAACATGGACGCGAATATTCCTGATTATGTACGTGCTGATGAACAGAAAATCCGCCAAGTCATGATGAATCTGGCCTCCAATGCCATCAAATTTACGCAAACCGGTTCTGTCACTTTCACACTCAATCTCGTTCAGCAAAACGATCACGGTTTTGATTTCTACTTTGCGGTCAAAGATACCGGGATCGGTATTGATAGCAGCAAGCACGACCAAGTGTTTGAAGAGTTTAAGCAAGAAAGTAATAGCACCTCAACAACGTATGGCGGCACCGGCCTTGGATTGGCGATTTCATCTAAAATGATAAAAATGATGGGGGGTGAAATTCAAATTACGTCAGAGAAAGGCCAAGGCTGTGAGTTCTATTTCACAATTCATCTTGCAGAAGATCCTGAGAGAAAAGTGCGTAAAGGTGAACCTAAGTCCGTTATCTATTGCACACCCAAACCGGATAGTTTGTTGATTCAAAATTTAAAGACGATGAACTACCCCGTCACGCTGATATCCTCATCAGAGGAAATCCGCCAACACCTAAATAGTGATAAAGCGACTAACCCGCACGCTGTGCTTATTCTTGATGTTCCCTATTTTGATGGCCAAGTTAAGACGGTCCACCAGCAATACCCTCACCTGCCGCTTCTACTATCACGCCCTAACAATGCTGAAAAAGTGGATTATGGTGACATCATTGCTGGTTACATCACGCTGCCGCTGCTGGGCAGCCGATTAGACGCGCTCATTAAATCCGCCAAAGTTCACAATGCGGACACAAAAGAGAATGATGAAGCAGCCGTAGCAAATGTACGCGAAGATTCCGCCGCGAACGGCATGGTATTGGTGGTTGAAGACAACACAGTGAATCAGAAAGTGGTTTCCATTAACCTGAAGAAACTCGGCTTCCAGTATGAAATTGCCAATAACGGTGCTGAAGCGCTGGAACTCTTCAAACAACACCATGATAAAACACGGTTAATACTCATGGATTGTATGATGCCGATTATGGATGGCTTTGAAGCGACGACTGAAATTCGTAAATTTGAGCATGAAGAAAAACTCAATGAGACGCACATTATTGCGCTCACGGCATCCATTCTCGATGACGATATTCAGCGTTGTTTTGATTCCGGTATGAATGATTACCTACCCAAGCCGTTCCGCCGGGAAGTGTTAATCGAGAAGCTGGAAAAACATGCGGTGTGTGAAAGCTAGCGTACTGTTTATATAGAGTACGCCTCTATCACAAGCATAAAAAAACGCGGGTTATAAACCCGCGTTTTTATCTGTTCAGTAAAGTAAAACGTGATTACACGTCGTACGTGGTCGATGAAATATCGCCACCTTTACCGGTCCAGTTGGTGTGGAAGAACTCACCGCGTGGCTTGTCAGTACGCTCGTACGTGTGCGCACCGAAGTAGTCACGCTGTGCTTGTAGCATGTTTGCTGGCAGGCGAGCTGTGGTGTAACCGTTCAGGAACGTCAACGCAGAAGACATACATGGCATTGGTAGACCTGTCTCGAACGACTTCGCCACCACTTTACGCCATGCTGGTAGGCATGATTGTAGAATGTCTTTGAAGTACGTATCCAGACCAAGGAAAGCAAGCTCTGGGTTGGCTTCAAATGCATCACGGATGTTGCCAAGGAACGCACTGCGGATGATACAACCGCCACGCCACATTAGCGCCACGTTGCCGTAGTTCAATGACCAATCGTTCTCTTCAGACGCTTCGCGGATCAACATGAAGCCCTGTGCGTAAGAGATGATTTTTGATGCCAACAGTGCCTGACGCAGTGCATCAACCCACTCCGCCTTGTCGCCTTCAACCGCAAGAATTGGGTTGTTGAACGCCGCTTCTGCTTCTTCACGCTGATCTTTCAGTGAAGACAGGCAACGTGCGAATACAGAGTCAGTGATCAGCGTTAGTGGGATACCGTGCTCAAGGGCGTTGATACCCGTCCACTTACCCGTGCCTTTCTGGCCCGCGGTATCAAGAATTTTCTCAACCAGAGCTTCACCGTCTTCATCTTTGTAGCCAAGGATGTCAGCGGTAATTTCAACTAGGTAGCTGTCTAGTTCCGTCTTGTTCCACTCAGCAAAGATGGCTTGCATCTCGTCAGCAGACAAACCTAGGCCTTCTTTCATGAAGTGGTACGCTTCGCTGATCAGCTGCATATCACCGTATTCGATGCCGTTGTGTACCATCTTAACGAAGTGGCCCGCACCTTCTTTACCGACCCAATCACAACACGCTTCACCTTGCTCGGTTTTCGCGGCAATGCCTTGGAAAATTGGCTTCACGTATGGCCATGCTTCAGGATCGCCACCCGGCATGATAGAAGGCCCGAAACGTGCACCTTCTTCACCACCAGACACGCCAGCACCGATAAAGCGAATACCTTTTTCGCGCAGTGATGCGAAACGACGGTTGGTATCTGGGTAATTTGTGTTACCGCCATCAATGATGATGTCGCCTTCGTCTAGCAAAGGTACAAGGTTGTCAATGAACTGATCCACGACATCGCCCGCACGTACCATTAGCATCACTTTACGTGGGCTTTCTAGCTTGCTGACAAGATCTTCCAGTGATGTTGCACCAACAATGTTCGTCCCTTTTGCCGGACCATTAAGGAACTCATCAACTTTAGCAACGGTGCGGTTATACGCGACCACTTTGAATCCATTATCGTTCATGTTCAGGATCAGGTTCTGACCCATTACCGCTAAACCGATAACACCAATATCTGCTTTCATTTTCGCTCCTTATGCCAGCTCTTTGGCTGCTTCTGAATCGAGATACCACTCCGTCACGCCTTCTTTGGCAATAACTTTTGCGGCAGGATAATTATCTGCTTCGGGTGCCTGTTCGGCGATCTGCTTCAATACAGTCGCTTTGCTTTCACCCAGCACTAAATACGTAATGCGTTTGGCGTGTGCCAATAGATGCGCCGTTTTGGAGACGCGGATCTGACGCGTTTCAGGATGCGCGGCAATCGTGGCTAATTCTGTCGAATCATACTTGGTTTGCCCTGGGAACAATGACGCCGTGTGGCCATCAGTGCCCATGCCGAGCAATACCCAATCAAACGCCGGTACACCGTGTTCAAGTGGGATCTCGGTCAACATTTCTTCCGCGAAACGCCCCACTTCCATTGCCGCAAACGCTTCACCTTGAATACGATGAATGTTTTCGGCAGGAATGTCGATATGCTTGAACAATAAGGCGTTGGCCTGACCGTAATTACTTTGGTCGTGATCCGGTGCCACACAACGTTCGTCGCCCCACCAGAAGTGCAGGTTTGACCATGTAATCGAGGTCGCATACGCTGAGTTAGCCAAGAAAGAGAACAGCTGTGAAGGCGTAGTACCGCCCGACAGCGAAATATGCACCGGACGCCCTAACTGGCTATACGTGTCTAATTCCTGAGCCAGCGCTTCAACCACCTGTTGGGCGCTGTCAAAAACGTGGTAATTCATGTGACTCATAGCTCGCAGTAATCCGTGTTCGCCAAGTTTTTACAAGGGAAGCGCCACTCGCGGTTATCGCGAGACAACAAATCGTCGGCCTCTTTCGGCCCCCATGTGCCTGCCGCGTAACCGTACAGGTGCTCAGGGTTCTCTTTGTAATCCAAGATTGGCTGAACAAATTCCCAACACGCTTTCACCGCATCAGAGCGGGCAAACAAGGTCGCATCGCCTTTCATCGAATCCAACAGCAAACGCTCATACGCGGTCAGCATGTGGGTTTCTTCCAAACTTTCGTAGTGGAAGTCCATCGACACTTCTTTGGCTTCAAAGCCAGCACCCGGCTTTTTCAAGCCAAAGCTCATCAGAATGCCTTCATCTGGCTGAATACGGATGATCAATTTGTTTTCTGGCGCATTGGCACCAAACACTGGGTGTGGGGTTTTCTTGAAGTGAATAACCACTTCGGTCACACGCGTTGGCAAACGCTTACCGGTACGCACATAGAACGGCACACCGTTCCAACGCCAGTTGTCGATAAACATTTTCAAGCCAACATACGTTTCGGTACGGGAATCTTCAGCAACACCGGGTTCTTCACGGTAACCGAGCAAGTGATTGCCGCGCACATCCGATTCGGTGTACTGGCCCAATACCAGGTTATTCTTCAGATCATTTTCAGATAACGGCTGCAAGCTTTGGAACACTTTCATGACTTCATTACGCATGGTGTTCGCGTTAATCGCCGCTGGCGGCTCCATCGCAACCATCGCCAGCACTTGCAGTAAATGGTTTTGGAACATATCCCGCATCGCGCCAGAGCCATCGTAATAACCGCCGCGTTCTTCTACACCTAAGAATTCTGCTGCCGTGATTTCAACGTAATCAATAAAGTTACGGTTCCACAGCGGTTCAAACATGCCATTGGCAAAACGGAAAACAAGCAGGTTCTGTACCGTTTCTTTGCCCAAGTAATGGTCAATACGGTAGATTTGGTGTTCTAAGAAGTGATTGTGCAGCTCGGCATCAAGCTGTTCAGCGGTCGCCAGATCGTAACCAAAGGGCTTTTCAACAATCAAACGTTTCCAGCCACGGGCTTCACTGTTTAAGCCGTAAGCGGACAAACAGGCAGGGATCACACTGTACAGGCTCGGTGGGGTGGCTAAGTAAAACGTGGTATTGCCGTTGGTTTGATAAGCCTGATCGATATCATCAAGACGCGCTTTCAATTTGGCGTAATCTTCAACATCTTTGGTATCAATCGCTTGATAGTGAAGACGCTGACAGAATTCCTCAAGGGTTTGCGGGTCAACTTTTTCGTTGGCCATCAAAGAGGCTTTGAGTTTCTGCTGGAATTCCTCATCAGAGTATTCTGTACGGCTTACCCCCAAGATAGCGAACTGCTCAGAAAGGAGTCCGTTAGCAAAAAGATGGTAAAAGGCAGGGATCAATTTGCGATGGGTCAAATCACCCGACGCGCCGAAGATGACGATACAATTATTTTCAGGCTTAACCATAATACTTACCCACTCGTCTGACTCCGTCAGCACAAGTCATTCATATATTGAGGATCGCGATGTTATCACCAAGTAGCAAAAGTAACAGTAGGTTTTATCTATAAAATTAATAGGTAAAACCTTTCTTGGTGATATTTTAGTCAATTGCAGAATTTACGTCGGCAAAATACGCCTGAAATGCTGATTTAACGCGCTTTCCATGTGGTATTACCAGCTAAACCGATGATAATGAAACTAATTGTTTAGTGTATTCCTCTTGAGGTTGTGAAAATAGCTTTTCGGTATTTCCTTGTTCCACGACACAGCCATTTTTTAGCACAACAGTATAATGACACAGTGATTTAACCACACTTAAATCATGGCTAATAAATAAGTAACTCAGTTGGTATTTGGCTTGTAAGGTTTTTAATAACGTAAGCACTTGGCATTGCACGGTACGATCCAACGATGAGGTGGGCTCATCCAGCAAGATAAACGCGGGCTTTAAGACTAACGCCCGTGCAATGGCGATACGCTGACGCTGCCCGCCGGAAAATTCATTGGGGTAACGGTGACGGGTAGCCGGATCCAACTCGACCTCGCGCATGGCTTCACAGATGCGTTGGTCGGTTTCTTCGTCTGTCAGCGTATGGTGCACCGTTAACCCTTCACCGATGATTTGTGCCACTGACATGCGGGGGTTCAACGCGGAAAACGGGTCCTGAAACACCACTTGTAACTGGCTGCGATAGGGCAACATCCCTTTGCGGTTTAACGTTGAAATATCGATGCCGTTATAGGTAATCCCCCCCTCACTCTCCAACAAGCGCAATATCGCCATGCCTGTGGTGGATTTCCCAGACCCACTTTCCCCCACCAAGCCCACACTCTGGCCTTTTTGCAGTTTGAAACTGACATCGGTGACGGCTTTGATGTGATCTTTTACCCGTTTAAGCAGCCCCCCTTTAATGGGAAACCAGACTTTTAACTGTGACACATCAAACATGGTTGGGGTATTCGCTGTCACGGGAACCGGTTCGCCGGACGGATCGGACTGAATCAGTTGTTGAGTGTAAGGGTCTTGAGGATGGTTAAAAATAGCGTCACGGGTATCCGTTTCGACCACGCGCCCCAACTGCATGACCGCGACCCGATCCGCAAGCTGCTTAACGATGCTTAAATCATGGGTGATAAATAGCATCGCCATGCCCATTTCTTGCTGAAGCTGTTTTAATAGATCCAATATCTGCGCTTGTACCGACACATCCAATGCGGTGGTGGGTTCATCGGCAATCAACAACTCAGGCTCGTTAATCAGCGCCATGGCGATCATGACCCGTTGGCGTTCTCCGCCGGAGAGCTCATGGGGATAGGCCATCATGCGTTTTTCTGCATCACGCAAGCCGACCTTTTTCAGCCATTCAACAGCCCGTTTCTCAGCGGTAGCCTGACGCATCCCGCGGTGCAGTGCTAACACTTCACACAGTTGACGCCCGACTCGGTGCAAGGGATTGAGCGACATCATCGGCTCTTGGAAAATCATGCCGATACGATTACCCCGCACTTGGCGCATGTCACGCTCACTGCAACGCATCATATCAATGGCGTCGTAATGCACACTGCCAGAAAGATAACGGGCAGAACGTTGGGGTAACAAACGCAAAATGGCATTGGCGGTGACGGATTTTCCCGAACCACTTTCCCCCACCAGTGCAAGTGTCTCGCCACGGTAGACCTGCAAGCTCACATCGTGCGTGACTTGATCGACGCTCTGACCACGCTGAAAACCCATGGATAAGTGTTCGATAGTCAGTATCGGTTTTGTCATTCGCCTTCCCTCTGCTACCGCTGATGATGCGGATCAAACGCATCACGCACGGCTTCACCCACAAAAACCAATAAACTCAGCATGATCGATAACACGACAAACGCCGATAGTCCTAACCACGGCGCCTGTAAATTGGTTTTCCCTTGTGCCAACAACTCCCCCAGCGATGGTGAACCGGCTGGCAGGCCAAAGCCGAGAAAATCTAACGAGGTTAAGGTAGTCACCGAACCACTGAGAATAAACGGCATCATCGTCAGAGAGGCGACCATGGCATTGGGGAGCATATGGCGCAGCATGATCCGTCTATCTGTGACACCCAGCGCTTGCGCCGCACGCACATAATCCAAGTTGCGGCAGCGGAGAAACTCGGCACGCACCACACCCACCAGCCCCATCCAACTGAACAACACCATGATCCCCAACAACCACCAGAAATTCGGCTCAACAAAACTCGACAAGATAATCAGCAAGAACAGCGTGGGCATACCGGACCACACTTCCATGAAACGTTGACCGAATAAATCTACCCACCCGCCGTAATAACCTTGGCACGCCCCCACCACCACACCAATAACCGTGGAGATCACGGTTAACGCAAAGCCAAACAACACGGAGATGCGAAAACCGTAGATGATTCTAGCGAGCACATCCCGCCCTTTGTCATCGGTGCCGAGCCAGTTCACGCTATCTGGCGGTGAGGGTGCGGGGCCAGGTAAGTCATAATTAATGGTGTCATAGCTAAACCGGATGATCGGCCAGATCATAAAGCCGTGCGCATTGATCAAGTCGGCGACGTAAGGATCGGTATAATCGGCTTCTGCCTCAAACTCCCCGCCAAATTCCGTTTCCGAGTACGCGTGAAGAATAGGAAAATACCACTGTGATTGATATTCAACCAAAAGCGGCTTGTCGTTGGCGATGATCTCCGCAAACAAGGCGATCACAAACAGCAGGGCAAAGATCCATAACGACCAATACCCTCTTTTATGGGCCTGAAACCGCGCCCAACGTTCCTGTGTTAATGGGCTCATTTTCACTAGCGCGCCTCAAAATCGATCCGCGGATCCACCAAGGTATAAGTAATATCCGAGATAATGTTCAACAACAGCCCCAGCAGGGTCATGATATACAGCGAACTGAACACGACGGGATAATCCCGCTGAATCGTGGATTCAAACCCCAGCAGACCAATCCCTTCTAATGAGAACATCACTTCAATCAGCATGGCACCGGTAAAGAAGATGCTGATGAAGGCCGCTGGAAAGCCAGCAATAATGATCAGCATGGCATTACGGAATACGTGGCGATATAAGATCCCGCGTTCATCCAACCCTTTCGCCCTAGCCGTCACCACGTACTGTTTGTTGATTTCATCCAAAAACGAGTTCTTGGTCAGCATAGTTAAGGTGGCAAAACCGCCCACCACCATGGCGATAATCGGTAAAGTAAGGTGCCAAAAATAATCGGCGATTTGTTGATACCACGTCAGTTGGTCGAAGTTACTCGACACCAAGCCGCGCAATGGGAACCAACTGAAATAGTTACCGCTGGCAAAAAAGATGATCAGCAAGATGGCAAACAAGAAGCCGGGAATGGCATAACCAACAATCACCAACGCACTGCTCCATACGTCAAAACGGGAGCCGTGCTTGATGGCCTTGGCGATCCCCAACGGAATGGACACCAAGTAGATGATCAGCGTACTCCATAGCCCGAGAGAAATAGACACCGGTAAACGCTCAATGATCAGGTCAATCACATTGCCGCCTTTAAACAGGCTTTCACCAAAATTAAAGGTGGCGTAATTCACCAGCATATCGACATAACGTTCGAGCAGGGGCTTATCGAAGCCGAACTGCTTTTGGATGGCCAAGACCACTTCTGGATCTAACCCGCGCGAACCACGATAACCGGTATTGCCTTCCCCACCCGTATCGGCGGCCACCACCTCTTGGCCACCGCCAGTGAAGCGCTCCATGATGCCCGAGCTATGACCTTCAAGCTGGGCAACAGCTTGCTCGACGGGGCCACCCGGCGCTATTTGAATGACGAAAAAGTTAATGGTGATGATCGCCCACAACGTGGGGATCACCAGCAACAGGCGTCGTAGAATATAGGCTGACATAGGCGGTTACCGACGCTTTTCGGGTAAGCGCGCGGCTTTTTCTGGATCCACCCACCACGTGTCTTTCCCTAAGGTGTATTTCGGACGGATCGCAGGGCGGGCAAATTTATCCCAGGTGGCGACACGAAACTTACTGATGTGCCATTGCGGTACGACGTAAAAATGCCATTGCAGCACACGGTCTAATGCGCGCCCCAGAGGCAATAATTGTTCCGGATGTTCCTGCTGCTGGGCGATTTGTTCTGTCAAATAGTCGATAGCCGGATCGCTGACCCCTGCGGTGTTATAGGTGCTATCAATGAACTGACTATTCCACGCAATCAGCAGGTTGGGGCTGGGGTAAGGGTTAGCACTGTAACCTGCTGACACCATATCAAAGTCGCGATCGCGCAGGCGTTTAATATATTGGGTGGTATCGACCGTGCGCAGCTTCATGTCAATGCCCATCAACTTTAGATTTTTCTGGAATGGGATCGCTAAGCGTTCAGTCGTCGGGCTGTACATGAGTATCTCAAACACAAACGGTTCGCCCGTTTCCACGTTCGTCATGACTTTGTTTTTTACTTCCCACCCTGCCGCTTTCATCAACCCCAGCGCTTGGCGTAACTGCGAACGAATACGGCCGGAACCGTCCGTAACTGGCGGCTGATACTCATCGCTGAACACCCGTGCAGGCACTTTGTCTTTGATGGGAGCTAATACTGCTAATTCTTGTGCAGACGGCAACCCCTTGGCTTCGTATTCCGTGTTCTGAAAATAACTGCGGCTGCGGCTGTATTGGTTGTAGAACAGGCTTTTGTTCATCCATTCAAAATCCATCGCGTAAGAAAACGCTTCACGCACTTTTGAATCGGAAAACATGTCTTTTTGTGTATTAAACACAAACGCCTGTAAGGTTTGGGGGATTTGATGGGCGATCTCTTCTTTGACAATGTAGCCATTATCGAAGTTTTTACCTTGATACAAGGTGGCCCAGAATTTGGCGACGTTCTCTTCGCGGATATCGTACTCACCCGCTTTAAACGCTTCTAACGTGACCGTTTCATCGCGGTAATAATCGTATCGGATCTGCTGAAAGTTATGGCGGCCAACGTTCACGGGCAAGTCTTTCGCCCAATAGGTCGGCATACGCTCATACGTCACACTCTGTCCGGGCTTGTAATCACTGATCTTGTAGGCGCTGCTGCCAATGGGGGGCGTATTTAACGGCTCACTGAGGTTTTTATCTTGCCAATAATGCATCGGTAGCACTGTCATGCCTTGCACTAAGGCCAGCAGCACCTCGCGGTTGGGTGTTTTCATGGTGATGCGCGCGGTCAAAGGCTTCACGGCCGTCACTGCATCCACATCCTTAAAGTACACCTTGTACTGCGCGACTCCTTCTTTCATGAACTTATCAAAGGTGAAGGCCACATCTGCAGCGGTAATCGGCTGCCCATCATGAAAGCGGGCATTGGGGTTAATATCGACTTCCATCCACGCATAATCTTGTGGGTACCGCACTTTCTCCGCAATCAATGGGTAGTAGCTATCGATCTCGTCGCTGGAAGAAACAAATAAGGTGTCGTACACGGTATCACTGCCTGCAGCAGACACTCCGCGGGAGGCATAGCGATTGAAACTGTCGAACGTACCGACTTGCGCATACACCACCTTGCCCCCTTTGGGCGCGTTGGGGTTCACGTAGTCAAAATGCAGGAAATCATCGACGTATTTCGCACTACCAAACCCGACAAGGGTACGCGATTCGACAACCGTTTCGGTGCCTTGGGGTGCCTTATCTTCGGTATTGCTTTGCGCATGGATCGACCATGCCACGATCCCGAGCAGTACGACCCCAACGTGCCATTTCCCCATTTGTGCCTCCTTGCTGATGCGTTATGACAGCGATTTTCATGCCATTCTCGCGACCATTCACGCCATTTTATGCGTGATATCTTCTTCATTGAATTGAGGAATTGTCTTTCTTCCCTTTAGTTACGATAGGCCATGAATAACAAATCACCAAACCTGTGTGCATAGAATGGATTGTGGCGGAGGGCTTGCGAGAATGCGGCTAAGCCGCTAATATCGCGCCCTTTCGCGTATGCGAACTCTTTTAATCACTACTTCGCAAGACAGGTACATAAGATGTCTAAGTTCTTTTACAAAGGCCGCAAAGAAAAATCACAAAAGCATGAAAGCTTTGGCTATAACACGAAGCGTTCACAAAAACTTGGCACCGAGTCAAACCCGCTGCTATTGGTCGTCAACAGCGAAGAGAAGAAAGCAGAAGTAGAAGCCCTCGCGGCAGCACAGCAGCTTTTCGTTACCATCACGGTTGATGAGCAAGCGATTGAGAACCTAGTGGAATTCGACACGCTGCTGAATAAGCCGCAAACCACGGTATTTGACAAAACCCCTAGCCGTAATGACCCATGTTCATGCGGTAGCGGTAAAAAATTCAAGAAGTGCTGTGCTTAACCGTACGTTTCACATCACACAATAAGCGCTGGCCGATCATCGTCGATTCAGTGCTTATTGCGTCTTACCGACACCCACTGTGTGTGCGTCGGCAGTTTTCTCAATCTAACAGGCAGTAGAAACATTATGAGCAAGAGCAAAGGGTATTCTTGTGTCGGGTTGTTTAACCCCAAAACCCCTGAGAATGTCGGATCGGTCATGCGCGCTGCAGGGTGCTATGGCGTCAATAGTGTGTTCTATACCGGTACACGCTACGATCTTGCCATGAAGTTTTGTACTGACACCAAAAACATCGTGGGTGATATTCCACTGATTGGGGTGGAAGACCTGAAACAAATCATTCCGTATGACTGCGTACCCGTCGCGGTAGATTTAATTGAAGGAGCGAAACCGCTCCCTGAATATAAGCACCCGAAACGCGCTTTTTATATTTTCGGCCCTGAAGACGGGACATTGAAAAAAGAAATTACCGATTTTTGCCGTGAAACCATTTATGTACCGACTAAAGGTTGCATGAACTTGGCGGCAGCCGTGAATGTGATTTTGTATGATCGCTTGGCCAAAGGTAATAACTTTTCCAATCATTAAATCGCGGTTCTGCGGTTGATACTTTCTTCTCTATCGCTTTGATTGTATAAAGAGAGAACATAGCTCAACGCCTAGATGATCATGGGCTATGCTTCTCTGACTTTACTGGACAATCAATTTCCGATGAAAAATGCGCTTTTCCTTTCTCTTTTTGCCCTTTTGAGTTTCCCTGCCTTTTCAGCCATGCCTGAAGGTAATGCCGATATCGGTAAAAATAAGGCTTTTTCTTGTCAATTTTGTCACGGCACTAACGGTGTTGCGATGAAAGAGGGCTACCCTCATATAAATGGCCAGAACGCGTTATACCTCTATAAAGCAATGAAAGCCTACCAAGACGGTGAACGTTTGGGCACTTACGGCAAAATGATGCAACAACAATTATCAGCACTTAACGATCAAGATCTGGCTGACGTTGCGGCTTTCTATACCCAGCAACCTTAATGTTCTCCCCCTTTTTCTTTTCACTGACGAGGCTGCCATGCAACTTGCCCCTCAATATACGCACCATGACGATGAACGGTTCCAGATTGATCTGAGCCCCTTCGGTTTTCATTTTTCCCTTGTCATTCATCCATGGCAAGATGGCCTCACACTTGAGCGCCACTATCATGATGGTACGATTGAAGCGCTCGAAGGCAGCATCGATTTTTCATTGAGCCAAATCGCCCATTCACCGGGTGGCGTACATTGGGTCAATACCATTCCTGATCACCTGATTGATTTGGTCGAGCCCTACCCTGACTTAGGCGTGTACATGCTAAGCCTTGCGGCCACCAATCGCCGAGCAAAAGATTTGCTGATCACCCGCCCCATCATGCTGTACTTCATTTGTCAGGCTTACCCGCTAGACAGAGAGCAAGCCATCGCGCTGTGCCAATTTGGTCAACGCGAAATTTTGCATATGCTGGGGTTTGCGTCGAGCAAAGGCGCATTGCGCTTTTTAGATAAAATCGATGTGACCTTCAATAGTCGCTCGACCCATACACAAGTCACTCGCTTGTTGCACCCGATTGCGGAGCGATACCGTTATTTCAACCATTACCCGACGATTAACGAGCACGCATTACAGTTAGATATGTTGTTGCCTTATCTGACAGGGTCGAAATTGGCCCATGGCCTGACACAAACCAGCTTAAAGAATCGTGTCCGTTTGCCCACGCTACTGAACGAGACGGTGCAGCTGGGACTGCGCCTTGGCTATGAGGCTCCCATGGATATTCTGGGCCAGCTTGATAGCGTTGAAGCGGTTATCCAACTCCATGATAACTGGGTACAACGTCGCCGTGCTAACGAATACGTGCCGTGTCCAACCCATAATAGTCCTTACCCTGTTGTCTTTACCGGTAACGAGCATATTGAACCTATTACACACTACTTTGCCCTACGCGAAGAAGGCGAAACATTGCAGCATTGTGTGGAGGTTTACCACTCGCGGATTTTGAAAGGTGAATACTTGGCCTTTAAAATGACCGCGCCTGAACGCATGACGATCGGGATCCGTATCATCCTGCGTGACGATGCGCCACCCTTTTATGATATCGAGCAGATCAAAGGGCTGAAAAACAAAGCCCCCAAAGACGCAACCATCAAAGCGGTCTACCAATGGCTTGATGCTGAGAAAAAGCACATGAATGGCACCCACCAAGCGGTAGAACACTTGCACTGATCGCATCTCCAGCCATTCTTGCTTCATCAGAAAACATCAGAGACGAGAAAAAGGCGGCCACCACTGGTAGCCTTTTCTGATAACGACTAGAATTAACCCGATTTGATGGCTTCGGGTTACCCCTTTAACATTTGGGTTTATCAGGTACTTGTCTGACAAACCCAATGATATTGGCAATTAAATCACCGATTTCGAGTGAAGTAACCGGGCTCATGGCAGCATGATCCTGCTATTTTACGGAACAGATTATGTTATCACGTCAGCCTCTTGTGGGTTTATTGAGCGTTTGAGCCATAAATCTCTAAAAGGCGGAGCAAAAACAAGCAAATGTTCATTTTATCTCAAATGAACTATGTAATATYTGTCTAAATCAGTGATATACTCCCCCCCCGAATAGTGACAGTAATTGTTTATAGAGAAAAACAATGACAGATTTATCTAAATACAGAAACATTGGTATTTTCKCGCACGTTGATGCGGGTAAAACCACTACTACCGAGCGTATCCTTAAGCTTACAGGCCAAATCCACAAGATTGGTGATACGCACGACGGCTCAACGACTACTGACTTCATGGAGCAGGAAGCTGAGCGTGGTATCACAATCCAGTCTGCAGCTGTTAGCTGTTTCTGGAACGATCACCGTCTAAACGTTATCGATACTCCTGGACACGTAGACTTCACAGTTGAAGTATACCGTTCACTTAAAGTACTTGACGGCGGTATCGGTGTATTCTGTGGTTCGGGCGGTGTTGAACCTCAGTCAGAAACTAACTGGCGTTACGCGAACGAATCAGAAGTATCTCGTCTGATCTTCGTTAACAAACTAGACCGTATGGGTGCTGACTTCTTCAACGTTGTTGATCAAGTTAAAAAAGTACTTGGTGCTACTCCACTAGTTATGACTCTACCAATCGGCCGCGAAGAAGACTTCGTGGGTGTTGTAGACATCCTAACTCGTAAAGCATACGTATGGGATGACTCTGGTCTTCCAGAAAACTACGAAGTACTAGACGTTCCAGCTGACATGGTTGACGACGTTGAAGCTTACCGTGAAGAGATGATCGAAACTGCTGTTGAGCAAGACGATGATCTAATGGAAGCGTACATGGAAGGTGAAGAGCCTTCTATCGAAGAGATTCAGCGTTGTATCCGTAAGGGTACTCGTGACCTAGCATTCTTCCCAACGTTCTGTGGTTCTGCTTACAAGAACAAGGGTATTCAGCTAGTTCTTAACGCAGTTGTAGATTACCTACCTGCACCGACTGAAGTTGATCCTCAGCCGCTAACTAACCCAGAAACGGGTGAGCCAACTGGTGAAGTAGCAACTGTATCTGCAGATGAGCCACTACGTGCTCTTGCGTTCAAAATCATGGATGACCGTTTCGGCGCCCTGACTTTCGTACGTATCTACTCTGGTAAGATCAATAAGGGTGACACCATCCTTAACGCTGCTACTGGTAAGACTGAGCGTATCGGCCGTATGGTTGAAATGCAAGCGAACGACCGTAACGAACTTACTTCTGCTCAAGCGGGCGACATCATCGCTATCGTTGGTATGAAGAACGTTCAAACTGGTCACACGCTATGTGATCCTAAGCACGAGTGTACGCTTGAGCCAATGATCTTCCCAGTTCCAGTAATCTCTATCGCTGTTGCTCCTAAGGACAAAGGCGGTTCTGAGAAGATGGGTATCGCTATCGGTAAGATGGTTGCAGAAGATCCATCATTCCAGGTTGAGACTGACGAAGAAACAGGCGAAACTATCCTTAAAGGTATGGGTGAACTTCACCTAGACATTAAGGTAGATATCCTTAAGCGTACTTACGGCGTAGACCTAGTTGTTGGTCAGCCACAGGTTGCTTACCGTGAAACTATCACGAAGCCTGTTGAAGACAGCTACACGCACAAGAAGCAGTCTGGTGGTTCAGGTCAGTTCGGTAAGATCGATTACCGTATCAAGCCTGGCGAACAAGGTTCTGGCTTCAAGTTCACATCAGTAGTTGTTGGTGGTAACGTTCCTAAAGAATTCTGGCCTGCAATCGACAAAGGTTTCGCATCTATGATGCAAACTGGTCCTCTAGCTGGCTTCCCAGTTCTTGACGTTGAAGTTGAGCTATACGACGGTGGCTTCCACGCAGTCGATTCATCTGCAATCGCATTTGAAATCGCAGCGAAAGGCGCATTCCGCCAGTCTATGCCTAAAGCAGGTCCTCAGCTTCTTGAGCCAATCATGCACGTTGACGTGTTCACTCCAGAAGACCACGTTGGTGATGTAATCGGTGACCTTAACCGTCGTCGCGGCATGATCAAAGACCAGCAAGCTGGTGTTACTGGCGTACGTATCAAGGGTGATGTACCTCTTTCAGAAATGTTTGGTTACATCGGTACTCTACGTACTATGACATCTGGTCGTGGTCAGTTCTCTATGGAGTTCGCACACTACGCACCATGTCCTGCAAACGTTGCTGAAAAAGTAATCGCTGAGCAGAAAGAAAAGAACGCTAAGAAGTAATTTTTAATTACAACTAACGTTTAAAAACCCGGTTGCTTCGGCAGCCGGGTTTTATTTTATCTGTTGTTTATCATTCATACTCTTCTCTCGCTCCCCTCTCCTCCAGCTCTCCTTTTGCTTATCCTGCGTCAACACACTGAATGCATGTCATTGATGCTTGAGAGTATGCGTTCCATATCTTCCAAACGACACGTAGCTCTTTATCTCGCAATCTCGCAATCTCGCAATCTCGCAATCTCGCAATCTCGCAATCTCGCAATCTCGCAATCTCGCAATCAGAATGAACATCCTTATCTGCTATATATCAACCACTTAAGTGTACTTTTTTCTTTACAGTCTACGCTTATTTACGACAACCCGTCTTCCGCCATTATCTGGTTCATTCACGCGAAACTTTGTATTATGAATGCCATTGGAAACACAACTTTCGTTACGTATCACGTACTCCATAAAGTCTGTGTGAGGTTTTTGTTTGGTCACTAAAACTTCAAAACGGCATTTTTGTTTGGTCGCATCTTGCCATGATTCCACCTCGCTTTACCTCTGCTAAAGCAGAGACGTATCTGTTTAATAAAACACGGATACAAAAAAGGGCGTTTACGATATCGTAAGCGCCCTTTTCTCGTTGCTTTCTTCCTACCTTGACGGTACTAACATCGCTGCCGTACCACCTTGGTCGTTATCAGATTAGATCCATTCAGCCATCAACAAGAAGCATCCGAACAAGAAGCTTAGGCCCATTGCTAAATGGCCGCCTGCGACTTGATATACAACTCCAGTTGCATCCACCTCATAGCTCGCTTCATCGTTATCACGGCGCAATTTGATCGTCATGGCCATCGGTACGAATACCGCAAGGAACACCAAAATAATGCCTGCGTAGCCCAGTACCGACAAGAACTGGTCAGCGGCAAATAGCGCACCGATCAATGGGAAAATGAACGTTAGCACGTAAGTCACTGCGCGATTTTGACGGAAGGTATCTGCATTTTGGTCAAACAGTGCCATCGCTACGCCCAAGAATGACGTTAACAGTGCAAGGCCTGTGAAGACTGACAGTACGGCATTGATCATGCTGTGCTGAGCGCCTAACGCGGCAATCAATTCAGACACACCGCCCAAATTCACCATTTGTTCTGCTGTCAAATTACCCATGGCCGCGTATAGCCATAGCAAGTAGCTGAATAATGGGATAATCGAGCCCAATACCACCATGTTACGCAGTTGCTTGTGCGTCGCTTCTTTGTTGTACGTGACCAGTGATGGAATAACCACCATGAAGCCAAAGCTGGTGAACAAGACAGAGCTGGTTTTGATCAGAGCCACCTTGTTATCGCTGGTCGCAGACATCAAATTGTCAAACGAGATAGACGGCACAAGCGACATCAGGGTCATCCCCAGCGTCACAACCATAATGACAAACAGTACGCGGTTAATCTTATCAATCACCGCCGTCCCCGCAGCAACCACCAGGCCGGCTAGCAAGGTAAAGGCGATCTGACTTTGCATCATCGTCAGTTCAATGCCCATGCCTGACAGCAATTGCAGCAAGAGGTCTCCGGCACCAATGATGTATGCCATCAACAAACAGACCAATAAGGCGTACAGCAAGCCGTTCGTCACTAACTGCCCACCTTTACCCAAGGTTTTACGCGCGATGGTATTCATACCTAAGCCGCCACCGGCTTTAATGCTGGCTTCAAGCAACAGCAGGGCTGCATAGGTTGTTCCCATCCAGATCACCAGCATCAGGGCAGTGCCCCAAAATAAACCGAACTGGGCCAATACCATTGGGATAGCCAACATACCGGCACCCAGTGCCGTACCAGCAATGATTAACGAACTTCCAAGTAATTTAGTATTCACAATTTTGTCTCTAATATTTATCGAGCATGCCTTGTATTGAAACAAGCCGTGCTTCAAATTTGAAAAAAGGAGGGTGTTAAACGCCAGCTTTGCGTGAAGCAAAGCGCTATTAACTAGTGACTAAATCGGAATGCTGAATAATAGCCAAATAGCATGTCGCTACCGGACGGAAGTGCGGATGGGTGATAAGAGGATAATGTATGCGGCTGCAAATGTGCACCGACAAAGTGAGCACAGGCTCGCCCATCAGATCGTGTGTTCATGTATCGTACTCCAAAAAACGATATGTCTTTGTTACTCAGTAATCATCCTGTGATTACCTGCTTTTGTTTGGTCATTTAGCAACTTATATGGCGAACCAAGTCACATCAACCGTCGTTTTTGGGATCTTATATTTCATTTTTATCAATAAGCATGTCTACCTCTTTTCGCAGCCATGCTTTGTCTTTTTTGCGCGTTATTGCGCCTTCCTTGTCGAAGCCGCGCAAGATGCCACAAGGGTCAATTTATTGAACGACGTCGGGTACACACTGATACTGCTACCATCGTCAAACTGAATACCATCGTAATACTGACCCGCCCATTTTAAACGGGTAAAACGTGCATAACGCGCTTTGCTGTACAGCGCTTCCAAGGTATTGATTGCCCCTTGCTTATTAATTTGCGCCATGATCGTTGTCGTAAGCAGTGTTTCCGCGACTGTTTTCAAAACGGTTCTCTTTTCCCTAATTGCTTGCCATAACCCTGTTGTACCAAATCCCCCCACCATTGCAAACCAAGACCCGACTAAACGTGTAAATAAAGGGATACCATTACAGTGAGCGGGCTTCATTCAAACTCTTCGATGAAAAACCACCCTACTTTTCAGTCTGATTGTGCCGAATGCGCCATTATCTGGCCGCAGCGGTACGATCAAGCACCGTGACAGCTTTCATTCCAACCAACATCGCAATAAAAAAGACCCACATCGTGCTATTCAAACTCGGCAATGCCGTCACAACGGGGCCCGGACAAATACCAGCGACGCCCCACCCAATACCAAACAACCCTGCCCCTATCAATAGGCGCTTATCCATTTGCGTTTTTGTGCTCACCGAAAAAGCAGATGCGCACACAGGCTTCTGCCGTGGACGGATCACGAAGAAATACATCGGCATAAACACCAGTAGCGCACCGCCCATCACAAAAGCAAGGCTAGGATCCCACGCGCCGGCGACATCCAAAAAGCCGATCACTTTATTCGGGTCAACCATGCCCGATAGCATCATTCCCATACCAAACAAAAGACCAGAAGCTAAAGCGGTTATATGTGTTAATCGTGACATCGTGTTTACCTCTTCTCTATCCATGCGACTTTCCCATGCAGCTTTCGCCCACCCTGTTTACCCAAAAACATGAAGACGGATAAACACCGTTAACATCGCCACCGCCATGAACACCAGCGTGGCCACTACCGAACGGGGTGAGAGCCGCCCCATGCCACAAATACCGTGACCACTGGTACAGCCGTTACCAAGCTTTGTCCCTATCCCCACTAACAGTCCAGCCATCACAACCACACCGATAGAAGTAACGGGGAGTGTCGTAGCAAAGGTCAGACCCAATAACGGCGCTGTAGCGCCACTGACCAGCATCCCGCACAAAAATAACAACCGCCAATGCCACTCTCCTTTCTCAGGCTTAAGCACCCCAGACACAATGCCACTGATACCTGCGATACGACCATTCATCAGTAATAGCAAAGCTGCTGATAAACCCAACAGCATGCCTCCCAATAGTGCATGCCACGGTATTTCAAAACCCATTCCTTCTCTCCTTTATCAACGCGATGTCAATCGCTCTGTGCTTCTCTATAATAGTGGCTTTTTTAACCACAATTAGTCAAGACTAAATTAGCATTTACTAAATTAATATCTGTGGTACTCTTTCTCCACCACAATGGCATAAGTCAGCCGTTGAAGACCAATAAGGGAGGCCGCAATGGCAAAGACGAAAATAGTAATTGTAGGGGGTGTCGCTGGAGGCGCATCTGCTGCCGCACGAGCACGACGCTTAAGTGAAGATGCTCACATCATCATGTTTGAACGTGGGGAATTTGTCTCATTTGCCAATTGCGGCTTGCCATACCATATCGGCGGGGATATCACGGATCGCAGTAAGTTGCTGTTGCAAACACCGGGTAGCTTCCTTGCACGCTTCAATGTTGATGTACGAGTCATGAACGACGTCACGCACATCAACCGCGACGCTAAAACGGTCACAGTCAGCAACCTACTGGATGGCACAAGTTACACAGAAAGCTATGATGTGTTGCTGCTCAGCCCGGGGGCAGCCCCTGTCGTGCCACCTATCGCCGGTATCGATAACCCATTAACGCATTCACTGCGTAATATCCCAGATATGGATAACATCCTCGCGACCCTAGACACCCACAAACCGACCCATGCAACGGTGGTCGGGGGCGGGTTCATCGGATTGGAAATGATGGAAGCCTTCCACCAGCGTGGCATCAACACCACACTGATTGAAATGGCAGATCAAGTGATGACGCCTGTCGATCGCGAAATGGCAGGCGTTGTTCATGATGCCATTCGTACACAAAGTATCGACTTGCGCTTAGGCGTTGCTCTTGACGCCGTGCAGCACGACGCCGCCTCTGAGCACTTAACCTTGACCCTTAATAATGGCGACACACTGGACACGGGCATTCTAATCATGGCTGTCGGGGTACGCCCAGAGACTCAACTGGCAAAAGCCGCTGGGCTGAAGATCGGTGAACTCGGCGGGATCTGGGTCAATGCACAGATGCAAACCAGCGATCCGTTCATTTATGCGGTGGGTGATGCGGTTGAAGACATGGATTTTGTCACTGGCCGATCAACCTTTGTTCCGCTAGCGGGCCCGGCCAACCGTCAAGGCCGTATGGCGGCAGACAACATGCTGGGGCGTCAGGTGGCCTACCAAGGCACACAAGGCACGGCGATCTGCAAAGTCTTTGATCTCGCCGTTGCCGCTACCGGCCAAAATGAAAAACAACTGAAGCGCGATGGCGTTCATTACGAAAAGGTCTTCGTTCATACGGCTAGCCATGCCAGTTACTACCCGGGGGCTGAAGTGGTGTCATTCAAACTGCTGTTCGACCCACAAACGGGGAAAATTTACGGCGCACAAGCCGTAGGCAAAGACGGCATCGATAAACGTATTGATATCATGGCGGTGGCACAACGTGCCGGCATGACCGTTGAGCAATTGCAGCATCTTGAGCTGACCTATGCACCGCCGTTCGGCAGTGCTAAAGATGTCATCAACCAAGCCGCATTTGTGGCGACCAACATCATGCAAGGCGATGCCACTCCGATCCATTTTGATGAGATTGATCATCTGACAGACACGCAGTTACTGCTTGATGTGCGTAATCCGGGCGAGCTGAAACAAGGCTACCTTGCCGGCGCGATCAATATTCCCGTCGACCAGCTACGCCAGCGAATGGATGAATTGCCGAAAGACAAAGAAATCATCATTTACTGCCAAGTGGGCTTACGCGGAAACGTCGCTTATCGGCAGTTAGTGAATAACGGTTACAAAGCGCGTAATCTGATTGGTGGTTACAAAACTTACTTAGCAGCCAAACAGTAACGCACATTGATATCACCTAGACGTTTGCGTAAGACGTTCACACAAGGTACCTAGGCCACCATCGCATAAAAGCCAGAAGCCTGTCGCTTCTGGCTTTTTGCGTTAGTACGTTTTTTGCTGAGTGTAGTGTGATGATTCACGCCACGTATGATTCGACTCCGACGATGACTCTTTTCTGTATTGGCGATAACCGTTGTTATCATAGCGGTCATCTTGATAGTGATGATGACGATACCAATTGTATCTGTGTGGCCAACGGTATTTCACTTCTTTGAGTTGCAAGGTGAACAAACAATCAAAATGAATAGGATCACCGACAGATTGGGTAAATTGACTTAAATCCACCATTCCTGACAACCTGACCGGTCCTTGATGCCATGCATAGTCACCGTATGCTTTAAGCACACCGCTTTCATCACTGGAAGCTCCCGTGATATGTGTAATCATATTACCGTTCGGCGTGACCGTTTCCTGCAGTACGGGCTGTACCGTGGTAAGTCCTCGGGTCACAATGAGGCCATTCGGTAAATAAAAATACGTGGTGCCTATTAATTTGACTCCGCCACTTTCCTCGGTGATTTCAGACAAACAGTCTGTCGCATACCCGATAGATGCATTCGTTGCGGGGTCTTTCAAATCCACATCGAAGCACATGGCCATATCTGGTGTTTTATCACCGTCAATATCAGGCACCTCCCCCTCGTACATGTAACCCGTCCCCACAAGGTTGAGCACTAACCGTTTACTGTCATTCTGTTCACCGCCAGTCTCATCAGCATAATGATTGTCATAGCCATTGTCGCGATGTTTTCCCTCCTGTTTCTCTTCATGATAGTAAGCGGATGGCGAGCGTTGATACGAGGCATTATCCGTCGATGATGTGCGGTGTTGATAAGAGGGATAATGATTTTTTTCAGACATGACGGGCGCTTCGGCCGCACTGTGTCCGGACACACTCACACCCAATGCAATGAGTGCAACTTGATGAATTTTCATTGTATTACTCCACGAACTTCGATGGCATCACTGGAGTTTTTTTGCCAACTGGTCAAATATCATGAGCCTTTTATCGGCACATGCGTGAAGTAAGTGTAGATGAAATAAGACGCCAGTATGGTTAATGAGAACGCCGTAACATTCACCATCAAGACGATGTGGGCTGCGACGGTGGCGCATCCCCGTATTCATTCGGGTCAGGTTGCGTGGGTTGAACGAAGAAATAAATCAACACAAAAAAGCCAATGATAGGGATCAAACCGATAAGTAACCACCAGCCCGTTCGTCCGGTATCATGCAAACGGCGAGTCGCAACCGCCAAGCTGGGCAGCAAGACCAACAGAGAATAAATAAAACCAAACACACCGCCGCCTTCACCGTCCCCCGGATTACCGAGCAAGTTATTCACTAAGGCCAAAATGATGCTAATAATGATATTGAACAACACAAAGTACCACCTGATTACCATCATCAATCAGCCAGCTGAGCTATACTTTGAGTTAAAGAAAACTTGAGGATTAGATCATGCCTAAGAATATGGTTCAATTTCAGAAAAGTATTTCTATTCATCGCTTTATCGAGCTGTATGGTAATGAAGAACAGTGCCAACAGCACTTGTTTGATATGCGATGGCCTACTGGGTTCAAGTGCCCTAATTGCCATCACGATAAGTATTGCCAGTTAAAATCACGTGACTTGTATCAGTGCAATCGCTGCCGACATCAAGCATCACTAACGTCTGGAACTCTCTTTGCCAACTCTAAACTTCCCTTAACGACTTGGTTTTTAGCCATTTATCTAATCACACAAGAGAAAAATGGGATTTCCGCGTTGGAGTTATCTCGTAATTTGGGTGTTTCTTATAATGCTGCCTGGCGATTGAAACATAAGTTAATGCAAGCAATGAAAGAGCGTGACGACGAATCTCAACTCACAGGATTTATTCAGATTGATGACGTTTATTGGGGCGGTGTTCGTCGAGGTTCTCGTGGCCGAGAAGCGAAAGGTAAGCGTCCATTTGTGGCAGCCGTGTCTTTAAACGATGAAGGTCATCCCATTCATATGCGCTTTTCTGTTGTTAAGGGGTTCCAGAAACACGAGTTAACACAATGGGCGAAAACGCATTTACGGCCAAAATCGCTTGTTATATCAGATGGTTTAGCTTGCTTCAGAGGCATTGAAGATGCAAATGAGTTCCATCTGGCCATTGTCACTGGCGGTGGTGCTGATTGTGTTGAATTACCGTACTTCAAGTGGGTTAACACGATGATAAGTAATGTGAAAAATTCAATGCACGGAACTTACCATGCTATAAACAACAAGCATTTACCGAGATATCTCGCTGAATTCTGCTTTAAGTTCAATCGCAGATTTGATTTGGAAAAAATGATAGATAACCTGATTCACTCAAGTATTCAAACAGCACCGATGCCTGAGCGCTTACTCAAATTGGCTGAGGCTCGGTGGTAATCAGGAAGTACCAATACTCAGGCCGACTGGCGCGCCCTTTAAATACGGCATATTGCTTTAAGACATAGAGATACCATTGCATAACGACGACTCCTACATAATCAAACGCTCATGGAACATTTTATATAGGTCTCGGTTGTCTCTTTTCTTAAACAGCAGACAGGTCGGGGTAGGCATAGACTTTTTAGTGGCAACACTGCGCAGACAACGCATAAAAAGCAGACATGAAAAAGCAAGCGTGGAAAACAAGAGGTAACGTATGAAACCGCTTTTATTATTACAAATTGCCCTGTTTATTGGCTTTGGTCTGGTCCAAGCGAAAACCGATTTCAATGAAACCGTTTACTCCCCCGACAAGGGCGTCATTTGCGATAAAAAAGCCGGATTTTGTGTCGATAGTTATGGTATTTCAATGGCTTTTACCCAGATGTTCCTCGGGCAAGCCGCACAAGATAACTTCATGGCTCTTATTGATGAGGTCGGCAGTAAAAATTTCGATACCCAACGCTTTTCATTCAGTAACAACGTCTACTGTGATACAGAAAAAAAACGGTGCGTCACAGACCGGTTCAATAACACCCCGGAGCCGGACTACAACGCCATTCTGTTCACGATGAGTGAGTGATAAAATGTTGAGATCACAGCTTACTGTCTGTTTCACTCACGACGGGGACAAAACTGCGACGGCGAAGGGCTTCTACGCCCGTGTCTTCAACGGCTTCCAAATTACCACGTGACACCACCCCTCTTGCTGCTTCGCCCTGTTCAATGGATGATGCAGACAAAGACGCATCAGGCTGTCCTGCCGCTTTATCTCCTTTTTCCGCTTTTACAGTTGATCCTGATGTCGTGAATTGCTCATCGGAAAGAGACGGATTATTCACGATTTCACCCGAGATTAAATTCGCTTCTTTCTTGAACATGATGGGCTTGACGGGTGAAACAATCACCTTCGGATCGACGTTTGGTGCGGGTATTGGCGTTAGAGCGGGTTTCTGAGGTGGCTCGGAGGGTGTGCTAACACTTACCTTGCTGTTACTTAAGCGCCTGCCTAGCAGTGGGGCAACGTCCTGATTCACCGTTGTGTTCACCTCTTTATTCACGCTCGATGGCACAGTAAGAACATCACGGGGAACAGGTAATACAGAGGCATCATCCCTATCCGTCACAGCCACAGGCTCCGGCGAGGACATATCTTCATCCGGTCCGGTGATCGGCACAGTCGTTGAACGTACTTTTTTTTCATGGCTAAAATCGGTATTAATGCCACTGAGCTTTTTCCCCGTTGCTGACGGTGCGGGACGAATATAGCGGGCGGGAGGCGGATCAGTAACCTCGTTTGTCGCGCGCAAGGATGAGCCATTGCGGTTATCACTCAAGCCTAACTGAGGAGAAGAAAAACTGAATAAGGCCAACTTTTCATCCCACACTTGTAGCAAGGTCAGTTCTTGCTGCCAGGCATGATCCACGCTGCTGACCAAATCAGCCACCTGTAACTGCGTTGACAGTAATGTATTGGCTTGCTCATACCGGCGATGCATTTTCTTTCGCATCTGCTGCCAATCCGTCCCGCCGGTCATCAAATACCGAGTACTGTCCGCCCAATACTGATACGCTACAGCACTGTTTGCTTTGTCCGCCGCCATCGCGGCCAATGCCTCTGACATACCGGCATATTGCCACATTTTTTTTCGACCGAGTTTCGCCTCAGCGCTTAAAAACGCCAACGACAAGCGATGCCATTGTTCGGCGGCTTGATCATAACGACCGAGGGTGATCAAGTGTGTCCCTTTCGCAAACGGCGCAAGATCCAGCTCCACCGCCGAGGCCATCACGCGTCCACTGCTGACTCCTACACCCAATACCAACGCACACAGTACGAACACATACACCCTGCCGAGCAACATCGTTATTTTCATCGGAACGTCTCCACCAAGCATTTTCCAGGATGGTAAAACCGAGAATCAAACTGTACGTCCCTAAACTCACGTTCGGTTGAACGTTGATACAGCTTGCCATTCGCTTTATATAACAATGCCTCTAGTACACCTGCATTGGTTTGCAATGAGATGGTTTTTTCATACGCACTGGTTAACTCATATCGCCCTTCATACCACCCTCGTGTTGGATCATACAATTCTTGCACCAAGGTCAACAAACGGTCGGTATAATCGGTTCGCCATAACGTCCACATTTGAAAGGCCACGCGGGTAGATACCAACGCTTTTTCATCATGATCGCTGCCATCTTCCGCCACTGAAATCCACGGCGTGCCTAAGGCATAAATGCTGTCGTACACAAAATACGGCTCCCCCGTGACCACATGCTCCCCGCGGGCTGTATAAATGCGTTCTCGATCCCAGCGTGAGGCTTGAAGCTGATACACCGCATCTGCCATCGCAGACAGCGTATGGTTAGAATGGATGGCATCATTTGAACGGCTGTCATTGATCTCATCCCAATTAAACTCCATCCCCAACAGCAAGTAAGGCGTGCTGTAGACCGGACGTAACACATCGTAATGACGAGGATCGCGACCATCAAACAACAAGTCTATACCATTGATCGTGACCACTTCATACGGTTCAAGTAACATGGCTTTTTCAGGCACAATTTGCCAATCGAGATACCCATAAGCCGTGTATTCCTCAATGCCTAATCGACCTTCTTTGTAGCGATGTACCTGTCCATTATTGATGGTTCCCCCAAACAGTTCACCATCTGTACTCACTAATTCACAAAAATTCCATCGCAATACGGCTTTATCAATGTATTCAGAAAAAGTCGGATTACGCTGTTTGGTAATCGCCAAGACAATCAACAACCGTCCAATATCGATGGATGACCACCCCAACTCCCCCGGCTGATTAGCGTAGTCGACCATTTGCCCCGATGTGGTGCTGTACACTTTATTGGGAACGCCTAATAAACCCAATGGCATCTTATTCAAAAAGCTAATGACCAAGGTTAAGCGCTCATCGTGCTCTTTACTGGTAATAAAACCGAACTCATCGGCTGCCATTAATGCGACTAAATAGTCAGCGATATGAGATAAATTCGTGGTAGGATAATTATCAATAGAGTTGACCAACCCTGTGGTGGGGTTGGTGTTATTTTCCACGTAAGTCCACGCCGTTTTTGCCCACGCCAGTTCATCTTCTGTGAGTTCACCGTATCGCCCCTGACGGATCAACTGTGACTCATTCACAGAAGTGATGCCGTCTTGTACACCTCGATATACCACACCACATGCGGCCAATTGGCACGCCACCAGCACAACTATCACTTTTTTCAACATGGGCAATCCTTACCAAGCCCTCTTACAGCTGGGGCTTCTTCCGAGGCAGGCACTGTCCTTCATAACCAAACGGAGATTCAAGGGCTTTCTCCCACAGGCTAGGGGCAACATTGTCTTTATACGTCAGCAACTTACCCTGCTCTTTATAAAGCAAAATCTCGAGCGTAATACCATTGTTATTCGACGTGAACGTATTGATTAACCCAGTACCATTTTCAAAAATCCCTTCATAAAAGCCTTTTTCACGATCATAACTGTGGGAAATATGGTCAAACAACAAGTCAGTGTATGCGGTATCCCACAGTACCCACATCCCCATCGCCCCTTTAATAGCGACGGCAGCATACTGGGGTAAAAACTCGCCCACTTCAGAAATGGTGTTCCACGCAAATCCATCAGTATAAATGGTGTCGTAAACGAAATATGGCGGCCCCGCTAACTGATGCTCAGTACGGGCGGTAATGATACCGGTTTGCTTATAACGCTCTTCCTGTACACGGTAAATTTGCAGTGCAAACTCAGCCATCCATTCATTAGAATAACGGTAATCGTGCGGTGATCGGTCACTTACTAGATCCCACCCCATTTCAATCCCATCCAGTACATAACTTTCTGTTACCACATAACTGTGTGCTTTCAGTTTACGCGGATCACGGGTGTCATAGGGCACATCGTAACTGTAGAGATTGATGGTGCTATAAGGCTCTGGCATCGATGCCTGCGTTGTGTCAAACCCCCACAATTCAAACCCTTTCGCGGCATATTCTTCATACCCCAAACGCCCTTCCTGTAAGTATTGAACGGGCTTGTCTTTTTCAAGCAAGGCACCAAACATCGTGCCATTTTCGTCCACCACGTTACAGAAATTCCAACGCAGCACGGCCGTGTCGATCCCTGTCGCATATTCCGGGTAACGGTGTTTGATAATGTGAAGCCAAATCATCAATCGCCCCAGATCCAAGGCTGAATAGCCGATTTCCCCAGGTTGGTTACCGTAGTCCACCTTCGCTGCCGTTTGGGTGTTATAGGCTTTATTCGGTAACTCATTACGGAATAAATCGAGCTTATTAAGCGTGGTGATCATCTTACGCAAACGACGATCAAATTCCTCTTTGTCGATGATCCCCAGCTCATACGCACTGACCATGCCGGCCATATAAGATGCCGCATCCCACCACGTGACCGAGGGATAATTGTTTACCGCGTTGACCAGCCCGGTTGACTCCTGATAGTTATTCTCAAAATACTTCCAGGCAATTCTGGCCATATCCATTTCTTTTTCAGTCAACTTTCCTTGTCTGGCTTTAGGTGTAGACCAGTGGTTTTTCCGTTCAACCACATCATCAGAGAAGCGGTTATATTTATTACCACAACCGACAACCAACATTCCAATCAGACCCACGATGATATAACGCATCTTACACTCCTGACGCTACTGCTTTTACTGGACACCGACGCTCAACAGTGAACCATTTTCTATATATGCTAACGATTCCAACACAATCCCATTGGTATTGGCCGTTATCGCTTTATTGACTCGTCCATCGACTTCATAACGCCCCGAGAACCAGCCGTCTTTATTTGAATAAAGGGTTTTTGCATCCTCAATCAACAAGTCCGTATATTGACTGTCATACAAGGCATACCAACCAAAAGCCGCCTTGGTGGACAACGATTTCAAGTGTGAGGCATCATCACCTTTATCCGTGATGGCATTCCATTCTTTCCCATCGGAAAAGACCGTGTTGTAAACGAAATACGGAGCTTCATCGGTATTATCTTCACTGACAGCGGTCAAAATACCCGTGCGCTTATAACGGTTTTCCTGCGCTTTATACACGCGATGGGCAAATATCTTCGACACACTGTCAGCCCCAAACTCCAAGCTATCCAAGATGTATGATTCGCTCACCACATAGTTGTGTGCATGGAACTTGGCGGGGTCACGCAAATCGGTCGGAATATCAATACCATCAATCTCACGCATTTCGAGATAATCGATATATTTCATTGCGTTAAAGACATCGCGCCCCATCAGCGACATGGCTTTTGATGCATATTCTTCATACCCGATTCGGCCTTCTTGTACCCGCTCCATCACATCGCCGGTTTTCGCCGGACGCGAGCCATAAAGATACCCGTCTTTGATCATTGCCCCGACATCCCAATGCATCAGTACGTCATTCACTTGCTTGTTAAATTGAGGGTACTGCCACACCATGATATTCAGCGGTACAAGAATGCGGCCGATATCAATCGCTGACCAACCGATACCCGCTTTTACCGGCTTATTGGTGTAATCCACCATTTCCAGTGTCTGTGTGTTATAGGCTTTGTTCGGCAGTTTGCCTTCGACAAGCGGTAGACGAGCTAACGTGTGTAGCGCTTTTTCCATTCGAAGTTCAAACGTAGACTGGCTGATCACATTCAACTTTTCGGCCGATATGAGTCCCATTAAATATGAGGCGGTATCCCACATGGTGGTGGATGGATAACCATTCACAGAGTTAACCAGTCCCGTATTTGGCTGATAGTTATTTTCAAAGTACTTCCACGCGGTATTCGCCCAAAGCACTTCTTCTTGTGTCAGCACTCGATTATCACGTAATGGAATGGTTTCTGTCGCCTCGAACGTAATATTGCCCAAGACCCGACCGTAATCACGATCTTCAACGGTGAACGCAATCGCCAGTGCTGAAAATAATCCCAATAAAAACACGATATGATGCCGCGCATTCAAAGCTGCTTGTTTAAATTCCATATTTTAATTCCTCAGATCCTGCTTCTTCTTGGGTAGTTTCAGACGGTGGTGGTGACCAATACGCAGCAGCAATCATGCCCCACATCGCCATCATGTTATTCATGGTCCAGAAACTGTTAAAAACGAGCCCGCCAAGGGAATAGTTACCGTAACCACCGAGGAAATAACTGCCCCACGCATAGAGCATGCTCAGTAAACTCAATCCAAACACCGCCATTTGCGGGATCACCAATTGACCAAACGTGCCACTTTGCCGCTCTTTCGGGGTGGTCGGGAAACTGATTTTCTTGCCGCGTAACACCGTCCATAGCGCCCTGAGATTAACCGGGAAGAAAGACAGGAAGTTGGTTTTTCCTTTATAGCCAGCGACACCCCATGTGCCGACCATCATGGCCATTTCGGCAGTGAGAACAAACGGGATAAAGTGCAAATAAAAGGTCACATCATACGCACTGACCGGTGCAATACTGGTTAAGAAGTAAATGATCGGACACGCTAAGAAAATAATGTTCCAGATTGCCGATAAGTTCGACCAGAAACTCGCGCCATACATCAGCTTTTGTTTCAGGGTCATGCCTTTGCGGAAAATCGGGTTGTCATTCATGAAAATATCAATCGACCCTCCGGAATATTTAAATCGCTGCACCGTCCACGTTTGCAAATCTTGCGGTGAAAGCATCTTACTTTCCACATTGGGGTGCATGACTGAACGCCAATTACGCGCACTGTCAGAATGCAGCACAATTGAGGTATAAATATCTTCAGATACGTGAAATTTATACGGTGTAAACTCCGTATCAAAAATTAATTCCTGGCGTAGATTGTCTGATACTGATTGATCAACATTCTTTTCTTTAGTGATTTTTCGGATTTGTTTCTCAACCTCAGACTGTTCCTTACTGATTTGTTCGCTGTAACTGCGCAATGCCGCTTCCATGACCGCTTCACGACGGTGAATTGATCCGGCGCCGCAACAAAATGACGCATTCACCCAGTTACGACGACGTTGAATGACGTCATAAAACATCTGGGGGTCGTTCACATAAGGGTCTTCGCCAAGGGTAACGGGGCCGTACACTTTTTCAACGGCACGCCCCATCCATTTGCCGACACGTCCTACTTTGCGATTTAGCCATTGCGGCAAACGTTCACCTTCGGGCAAATCAAAGAACCACTGCGGGGTTTGTACCCACGCCACGTCAGGGTCGCGAAAATACCCCATGGTATGTTCCAAAATCGTCGGGAACGGACGCGTATCGGCATCACAAATCACAATGAAGTCGCCGTAGGTTTGCTCCAGTGCATTACGTAGGTTACCCGCTTTGAACCCCACGTTATTTTCACGGGTGATATATTCCACCCCCATTTCTTTTGCAAGTGCGCCCATCGCGGGACGTTTACCGTCATCAAGAATGAAAATGTTCATTTCTATGTTGTGCGGGTAACGCACTTTTTGCGCATCAATAATGCTCAAACGAACCAGCTCAGGTTCTTCATCATAGGTAGGAAAGAAAATGTCGATACTGATTGGGCGGCCTGATCCCGCTTCTGGACTATCATCAGCGACACATTCATCGATCAGATGCGGCGCTGGTTTGCGGGGTTCATCCTGCGTTTTCCATAAATTAAAGGTAAACAACACCGAGCCAATAAATGCACAGGACTCAGCAAAAACCAACGGAAAAGAAAACCACATGGCGTCATAATTAAGCGCATATGACCATCGCCACCATAAATACCATATCCCCAGCGTTAAATTACACGTTGCAAGATATTGGTACAATAATTCCCGCGATATACTGTGGGGGACAGGCTCAGGCGGTTTTCGGTGCTCAAACTCTTTAAAATAAAAATCCATTTAGCGCCTTCCAAAAATACATAAATCTGTGCATGACCGTGTTGAATCATACCGAGGACAACGTAGGCATTATCCTCAGTATGTTTAGCAACAGTAGAATGAAGTCGAATGGTTATATATCGGCTCTTTTTAAGATCTTAAATGTGTTTTTATCACCCACACTTTTATATTCAAGACCATCAGTAAGTTGTACAACAATAATGAAACCACGCCCTGATGTCGTCCATGTCTCCGGGTCATCCGGATCCGGTTCAACGAATTCCCCTTGTATTGCACGGCTAAATTCGTCTTGTGACATGGCTTTGCCATAATCAGACACTTCAATCACTAATTCTTCATCTGAATTAAAGAAGCAGGAGAAATCAATGGGCAGTTGGTCTGACGATTCATAAGCATGTTCATAAGCATTATTCACGACTTCAACCAAACACAGTTCTACCTGTTCAATCATTTCATTAGAAATAGACTGGCTATTTAAAAATTGTTGCATGTCATCTGCAATAAAGCGTGACACATCTGATGAGCTTCGATACTGCTTGCTAAAGCTCCCACTAACCCTTTCCATTAGGCAAGCTCCTATTGATTTAAAATATCTTCCTCTGTACTAGCCGGATTAGATGGAACATAAGTTGGTATGCTACCGATGCTGCCAACCATCGCTTGAGTTTGTCGTCTGTCTTTCAACATATGCACGGCATCCAGTTCGGATAAAGACTGGATATACCCATCATGGCTAATGAAGTAGTCACCAAATACGGTTTTATTATCCACGTAAGCCGCACCGGCAACATGAATATAGTCACTGACGAGACTCTGTTTTATTTCAGCACCACTTTCTATTTTACAATTAGCACCGATAACCACTGGGCCTTCTAGCACAACATTCGGCTGTATTTCACAACCGCTGCCAATGATCACTGGCGGAATGACTTGGCAATTATTTTCATTAAAGACGGTATTGATACCGACCCAAATACCGGGCTTCACTTGCGTGCCAGGAATAGGGTAACCCGGTACTTTTCCATGTAATATTTCACTGGTGACACCCCAAATGTCACTAATATTACCGACATCTAGCCATTGAAAATCCATACTTGTGGCATAAAAATCGACGTTATTCGCCACTAAAGCAGGAAACAGTTCACTGCCAATATCGTATTCTTGCTCGCTCGGGATATAATTGAAAATCTCTGGCTCGAAGATATAGATACCTGTGTTGATCTCTGTCGATAGCGCATCTTCAATAGCGGGTTTTTCTTGGAAACTGGTGACTTTTCCTGTGTCATCGGTCACGACGACACCGTATTTGCAGACTTCTTCCAAAGGCACTTCACGGGTAACGATTGTGGCCATGCCCCCTTTGGCTTTATGGCGTTTTACCGCTTCCGTCAAATCAAGATCAATCCATGCATCACCACACACCACCACAAAGGTTTCGTCGAAGAAGCCTGAAAAATCCTGAATTTTTCGCATGCCGCCCGCAGAGCCTAACGCTTTGCTGACAAATTTACCGTCAACCATTTCCCCTTCATAGGAGTAGGACAACTGCACATTAAAGTGGTGGCCATCACTGAAATAATTCTCAATCACTTCGGCTAAGTGGCTGGTATTGACTACGATCTTATCAATGCCGTGGGCAGCAAATAATTGAATCATGGATTCCATCACCGGCTTACCCAAAATAGGGATCATGGGTTTTGGAATGGTATGCGTGATCGGTTTAACGCGTGTACCTTTACCTGCTGCGAGGATCATCCCTTTCATTGCAAGCTCCTTGTTATGCCAATGCATCCAATGCGATATCGACACTGTCGTAATGTGTGATCAATTTATCCATGCGTGTGAGTTTCAGTAATTCGCGAACCGGACGTTGTGGGTTCACCACACTGATTTTCTTACCACGTAGCATTTTATACACGGCCATCACCGCCCCTAGGCCACTACTGTCCATGAAACGCACATCTGTCAACTCCAGTACAAGGTGATGACCAATAGCTTCAGAGTGTTCTTCAACCACGCTGCGAAATGCAGGTGCCAGTTTGGCATCAAATCGCGCTTCTTTTACTTGTAGAATTGTGCACTGACCTTTGTGGATAATTTCATATTGCATGCTTGCTCTCCTTCTGGGTATCCTGTCCATTCAACAGCCATCACGCTGATATCATCATCAAAATTATCAGCCTGTTGCCAATCACGAACACTGTTGACCAAGAGCTCTGTCTGCACAGAGGTTGGGTGATCTTTTAATGACACAACTAAATCTTTAAACCGCGGCTCAGAAAACTGCATCGCCCCATTTTCAGCTTCGGTAATGCCGTCAGAGTAAATCCATACTTTATCGCCAGGCTCGAGCTGAATATATGCCGTTTCAAATTCAGCAAAATCGAACGCCCCCACCACGAAACTGTCTTGTCCTATAAATTCAGCTTGTCCCGTATTGGCATGCAACCACACCAAGGGTGGATGACCCGCTACCGCAAACGCCAATTTGCCACTTTTCACATTTAACGTGGCGTACACCATGGTGAAATAGAGCATGTTCTCAGCCCCGCTCAAATACAGTTCATTTAAGCGACTCAATACTTCATGGGGGGCATTTAACCGATAATAGGGCGGCTCAGATGACGCGGTTTTAACGACCGACCCTTTATCTGAATTCACGGAAATACTTTGCTGTACCGAAAAAGACATTAATGCCGATGACACGCCGTGACCAGCGACATCCAACAAGTAAAACGCGACATTATCTTCGTCGAGTTGCATGTAACCCAACATGTCACCGCCAATTTGCGCACTGGGGATCGAGACGTAACTTAACTCGACACCTGCCAGCTTTTTCTCTTGGGGTAACAAGCGTTGCAGCAGTTCACCTGCCGATTCCAAATCTTTCTTAATGGTGGCGTAGGCTTTATCTAACTGGTGTTTCTTACTGGTTATCTCATTATGAAGCGCTAATGTTCGAAATCCGGCCTGAATACGTGCAGTTAACTCATCGATGTGCGTGTTTTTCACCACAAAATCATCAGCCCCAGCATTGATCCCATTAATGATGGAGGCTTGGTCGTCTTTACCGGAAAGCAACACAAAAAACAGGTATCGCGCATAATCGGCGGATTTCACCCGCCGACACAGTTCAATACCGTCAATTTCCGGCATCATCCAATCACTCAGTACGAATTGAATATCTTCCCTTTCTGCCAAAATGGCTAATGCTTGCGCACCATCACTGGCCGTCGTGATCTCATACCCCCGCTTTGTTAACTGCGTTTTCAGCATCAGCAAAATAGTTCGGTTGTCATCTACGAGTAGGATCTTGGGCATACCACTCACCATCGATTAAAGATAATTCAATACTAAAACAATATAATCAACATGTTGCTTATCTATTTATATTCTGTCAACACATATATCAAACCATTCACATATACCATGAAGTCTAGTAACCTTTACAAGCAGCAACAAAGAATTAGGCAGTTTTTGTTTACATGATCAAAAAAAAAGATGATAGAACTGTTCATCACACTCACGTTAAGGAATAACTGTGTACATTACGCGTTGGCCACTTCTTCTCTTTCTGTCATTTTCGATCCCCTGTCATGCGGATAACTACCTGACAGAAACGCGTAAACACGCCCCTTCACCACAGTCGCCCTCCCTCACACAAGGCTCAACCGTTGATCATGATGAGGTCATCTCCTCCTCTGAAACAGCATTAATCTGGAAAGGCGTTTCTAGCTCCTTTACGCTGCCTTTTGAGGAATGGGAAGACACGGCAGATAAAACATTTCTACACGGCCTAAGTGGCAATATCGGGGCCGGTTACCCACTTTTGTCGACACCGGCGGCCAATATCCCCGCCAATGCCACCACTGGCCCCACCAACAACAATGCCACCGCAACGCTGTCGCTCAAATACACCCTATTGGGTAACTGGTTTATTTCTGGCACCTTCTATTACTATTTCGATGGCGATCAGCAGCAACCTTGGAACCCTGATTTCACGTATGTTTTTGGTTACAGTGACTGGCGCCCCTATACTCTCAGCCTGGTATATGCCAACTATGGCGGTAACCGTTTCAAAGCAACCGATGAACAACCCATCACGGAATTTCGCCAAGGCACATGGTCATTAGGTTGGAAATTTCCCATTACGGCACCTTTCATTGATTGGCTGTCTGCGACAGACGACGGCGCCATTGGCTGCCAACTCGACTTCAACTACACGCCAGAATTTTTTGATCTGGCCTCGACCACTTACAAGACCGGCCATAAAACCCTTAGCTTGGGCTGTAAATATGCCATCGTCGGCAACTGGTACGTCAACGGCACGGCGTTCTATTACTTCGACAGCAATCAAAAACAACCTTGGAACCCTGATTTCACCTACGGTTTCGGCTACTTTGACTGGCGACCGGGCAGCATTACATTGCAATACAACAACTATTCCGGTAACCGCTGGCACCCTTCTGATCGTGGGGAAGAAACCGGTCGCTTCAAAGACGGTGCAATCACCCTTTCCTACTCTTTCGCCTTTTAAATTTGAGCGTAGTGTCATATTGCTCCTGTAAGTAAATAAAAATAGGCATTGCCGTCTATTTATCCGTCTATCCTTCATTTATGACCAATAATGGTTTTGTTGCATATGACATTCTTTTTACGAATTTTGTGTGCGCCACCCTACCAGCAACCATGCCAACGAAGATGACGAGGGCACATAACGTGCACATTTTCAGAACTTAACCGGCATACCAGCAAGCGAGGCACTATATGGAAGGAACGAAATTCAACGATGCTGTTACTGGAACCGATAAGGATGACAACATCAATGTGCGCGCAGGCAGTGATGATGTCACCGCCAAAGCCGGTGATGATTATGTCGTTGGCGGCGAAGGGAGTGACACCCTCGCGGGAAATGAAGGGAATGACACCCTGTTCGGCGATCTTGAATACACAGATGATGCGCCCGCAGACCCCGCACCAACCGATAATTGGGGTACCGCGCAGCAGGTCTATCAATACAAAGCTTCAGAAGATAGCAATGAATCGATCACCCATAGCGCCCGCCTTGGTAATTATCTGGTCGATAACAGCGGCCTCATCAATACCACGTTCACCACGACCGCGACCTATTCTGCCGTCACCGTTGAACTGGTGGATGAAAATGGTCAAGTGGTTGATAGCGTGCCCGCCACGGTCAATCCGGATGGCTCTATTTCGCTAGATTACATCTATACCCATGACCAATTTGGCACCGATGACCTGATTGGCTTCCAACTTAGCGACGGCAATGGCGATCCCATTACGGATATTGACACCGTCAGCATTGTCGCGAACAACATCTACGACGACACCATTACTGGCGGCGAAGGCGACGATACGATCTTCGGTCAACAAGGGGCGGATACCCTTTTCGGTGGCGAAGGCAATGATTTCCTTGATGGCGACATTAACAGCGACACCCTTCACGGCGGCAGCGGCGATGACGTGCTGATTGGGGGGAACGCCGATGACACCCTGTATGGTGACGAAGGGGCCGACACGCTACTCGGCAGTGATGGCAATGACACCCTGTTCGGTGGAGAAGGCGATGACACACTGCTTGGTGAGCTGGGCGACGATACGATCTCTGGTGGTACGGGCGCCGATATTTTACTTGGCGATGACGGCGACGATGTACTGAGTGGTGATGCGGGGGCCGATAAACTGTTCGGCGGCCTGGGTGATGACACGGCATCAGGCGGTGAGGGTAACGATGAAATTCATGGTGATGCTGGTATAGATACGCTCAGCGGTAATGATGGCGATGACTTCATTATGGGGGGCACTGGCAATGATGACATTAGCGGTGGCAGTGGCGATGACCTCTTGCTCGGGGGTGATGATGACGACCACGTGACGGGTGGTGAAGGCAATGACCAAGTGTATGGCGAGTTAGGTAACGATATTGTCGATGGCGGAACAGGTGACGATTTGGTCTTTGGTGGCCTCGGCGATGACACACTGACCGGGGGCGAAGGCCACGACTTCTTGTATGGCGGTGAAGGCAACGACCAATTAGACGGCGGCGAAGGGAATGATCACCTTCATGCGAATGAAGGCGATGACACCATTATTGCCGGTGCTGGGGATGATTTTGTCTTTGCCGGTGACGGAGATGATGTCATTGATGGCGGCATAGGTAACGACACCCTTTACGGGGAAAGCGGCAATAACACCATTACGGCTGGCGATGGCAATGACATTGTCTACACCGATGCCGGAAACGATAACATTGATACTGGCGATGGTGCAGACGTCGTATTCGCCGGTGCGGGGGACAATACCATCGATACCGGTGCCGACAGTGATACTGTCTATGCCGAAGGTGGTGATGACAATATAGATGCCGGGGACGGCGACAACACCGTGTATGCCGGTGACGGCCAAAATACGATTTTGTCTGGCTCAGGACACGATAGCCTGTACACCGGCAATGGCGACGACACCATTACCGCGGGTGCGGGGAATGACCAAGTATTCACAGGTGACGGCGCCGATAACATTGCCGCAGGTGCCGGTGATGACGCTATTTATGCGGGTGCAGGCGATGACGTGATTGAAGGCCAATCCGGCAACAATCAGCTCTTTGGTGAAGGCGGCGACGATACCCTTAATGCCGGCGCCAACGCCTCTACACTCTACGGCGGTGAAGGTGATGATGTTCTGACGGGCTCCGTCGAAAATGATTACCTCCACGGCGGTGCCGATAACGATACGCTCATCGGTAACATGGGCGATGACACCCTTGAAGGTGCCGCTGGCAATGATGTGCTCACTGGCAGCGAAGGCAATGATGTTTTACTCGGCGGAACCGGTGATGATCAACTCGATGGTGGCATTGGCAACGATACCCTCGTCGGCGGTACGGGTAATGACCAATTAACGGGTGGCCTGGGTGATGACGTGCTTACAGGGGGGGCCGGTAATGACACCCTAGATGGCGGCGAAGGAGTTTCACAACTGTATGGTGAAAGTGGCGATGACACCCTCGTCAGTGCTGATCTGAATGACATTCTCAGTGGTGGTGCAGGTAACGATACCCTCACCGCCAATGCTGGTGACGATATTCTTTTTGCTGGCAGCGGTGATGACCGTATCGATGCCGGTGACGGTGACGATACGGTATATGGCGAATCAGGCAGCAACACCATCGATACCGGCAAAGGCGATGACATCGTCTATGCCGGAGTGGATAACGATACGATCTCGACCGGTGAAGGCAATGACACGGTATACGGTGAAGCCGGTGCCAATACCATTGACACCGGCCTAGGTGATGACTTGGTGTATGGCGGGATCAATGCCGATACCATCTCAACCGGTGAGGGCATCGACCAAATCTTTTCCGGCGATGGCGATGACAACATTGATGCCGGTACCGGTGATGACCATATTGATGCTGGTGCTGGTGACGACACCATTATGGGGGGCGATGGCAATGATGCCCTCTTTGGTGGTGCGGGGGCGGATACCTTGATCGGTGGCGCTGGTGCCGACTACCTCGCAGGGGGTGACGGTAATGACCAAATCACCGATGACGGCACCGATACGGTACTCGGTGAAGGCGGTGACGATACCTTGATCGCTGCAGTTGGCGGCAGTCACCAAATCTTTGGCGGCGAAGGCGACGATACCTTAATCGGGAGTGACGCCAGCGATACACTCTACGGCGGGGCCGATGACGATACCATTACGGGCGGTGGCGGCAATGACACCCTGTTTGCGGGAAGCGGCAATGACACCATCACGGCCGGCGATGGTGATGATACGGTGTATGGGGAAAGCGGCGCGAACACCATTGATTTAGGATCGGGCGATAACACCTTATTTGGCGGTGAAGGCAACGACACCGTGGTAGCGGGTGACGGCACAGACACCTTCTATGGTGCAGCCGGTAATGATGCGCTGGATGGCGGCGCCGGTGACGACATGCTTGACGGCGGCGAAGGCAATGATGTACTCGACGGTAACGACGGTGTCGATTTACTCATCGGTGGTGCCGGTAACGATACCCTGCGCGGCGGAACCGGTGATGACAAACTCTTTGCGGGTGAAGGCAACGACACCCTCTCCGGCGGCGATGGCGATGATGAACTGCATGGCACATCGGGCACCAATACCCTGTCAGGCGATGCCGGTGACGATACGATTTATGGTGGGATAGACCGCGATATCGTCGATGGCGGGATCGGCGACGACAAAATTGAAACCTTTGCCGGTAACGACGATCTCCAAGGGAATGACGGTAACGATACATTAGATGCTGGCGACGGTGACAACACCTTAGATGGCGGCAGCGGTGACGATATTCTGATTGCAGGCGACGGCAACAATACCGTCAATGAGCTCAGCGGCGGGGATGACACTATTACGCTGGGTGATGGGAATAATACCGTCTTTGCGGGCGAAGGGGTCGATAGTATCATCACCGGCGACGGCAATGATGTGATTGATGCCGGTGATGATAATGATACCGTCAATGCCGGTAACGGCGACAACACCGTTCTTGGTGGATTGGGTAACGACACTATCATCACAGGCAGCGGTACCGATCGCCTTGAGGGCGGAGAAGGCAACGATACACTCAAGGCTGGTGATGGTGATGACCACGTCGTGGGTGGGCTCGGCAATGACAAACTGTACAGTGAAGCCGGCAATGACACCATCACCGGTGGCGAAGGTAACGATAGCCTCTATGGCGGCAGCGGTAATGACCTTCTGTACGGGGAAGCCGGGAACGACCTTCTCAAAGGCGATAGCGGTGACGACACCCTGTATGGCGGAGACGGCAACGATACCTTACGTGGTGGTAACAATGACGACACGCTGTTTGGTGCCACCGGCGACGACAAGTTATTTGGCGACAGCGGCACTGACACCTTATACGGGGATCTGGGGGATGACCGTCTTAGCGGGGGTTCCGGTAACGACACCCTTTCTGGTGGTGAAGGCGATGATACCCTCGCGGGGGGGAATAACGATGACACCCTTGATGGCGGGATCGGTGATGACACGCTCAGCGGTGATGCAGGGAGTGATTTACTGTTCGGTCAAGACGGCAATGACACCCTAGATGGAGGCAGCGGTATTGACCAACTGTTTGCCGGCAGCGGCAATGACACCCTCATCTTTGATAGGGATGACATTGCAGGTTCAGACGGTTCCACGGTTCACTTCAGTGGTGGATCCGGCTTCGATATATTAAGTGTAGGCAGTGATGGCGACAGTCAGATCATCGACATGACAGCGACGGCTTACCAAGAAATCGAAGGGGCGGTGATCACCGCAACCGATGCAGAACTGAAGCTGGGACTGGATAAAATCTTGGCCAACAACACCGCCGAAGACAGTAACGCCCAATTTATTACCACGGGTGCTACCAAGCTGGATCTCGAAGGATTTGGTTGGGAACTCACAGCCAATACCACTGATATGCCAGAAGGACTACAAGGGGTCTACGAAGCCAGCAACATTGATACGCAGTCTCTACAAGGCTATACCTTCACGAATAGCGATGGGAAAGAAGTCACCATCTGGAGTGATAACGACAGTGAAGACATTAGCTTTAACGGCGGTGATATCTAGTCCACCCGCATGAACCGATTCAAGCCCGGCCAGTCCGGGCTTTTTCTCACCCAGACTGCCGCTGAAAATCAACAATTGCCATTTTTATGACATTCGATTCAAACAAGATTCAAAAAATGGTTCTAAAAAGCATGAGTACTTTTAGGGAGGTCATCCAAGCGGTCAATGATGTCCAACCTGGATGAGAGATAATATGAGATGAGACTTCATCCTGCAGCGTATACCTGGAGAGTCATTTTACAAGGTGTTTTACCTGCCCCCTGACTTTCGCATTACATTTCGGGCAATAGTAAGATTTATGATGGATTTCCGCCTGACAAGCCCCACAGACAATGTGCTTTTTATCTTTACTGAAATACATCAGCAGTGCCCCTATAGGTCCCAGCACATACCCCAATAACACACCGGCAATGAAGTGCCCTTTTTGATAGCCAATCGCTGATGAAATGAAAAAAAATATCAGATAAAAGCCAAACCAAAACCACGTGGTCAATTCCATTTCCCCCTCCAGCTTATGATTCTCGAAATGCGCGATAATACGAATTAAACAGCGGTGCAGTAAAATACTCCCACAGTGTTTGTTGCTCGAGTAAAATAAACACTTCCGTTGGCATTCCCGGGTATAACTTAATGGACTCTAATTTCGCAATTTCCGCGTTGTTTAAGCGCACTTTCACCCAGTACCCCGTCGGCTGCTTGTCATTTGATAGATTTACCCTGTCTGCAGCCACATGGATCACTTCGCCAGTTACGGGGGGTGTTCGACGTACGTTGTAAGCACTTAGCCGCACTTTCGCCTGTAAACCGTCATATACCACATCAATGTCTTGCGGGCTGACCAGCGCTTCCACAATCAACTCATCACTGTCTGGTACAATTTCCAGAATCACATCTCCGGCATTGATCACGCCACCAACGGTATGCACATTTAAGCCAACAATGGTACCTGTATGCTCGCTACGGATTGTAACGCGCTCCCTCACATCTTTGGCAGCCTTCAACGATTGCTTTACATCACGCCACTGGGCATCCAATGCCGCCAACTCTGTTGCCAATTGCTTATCCGTTTCAAATTGATCCGCTTCGTACTCTTGATCTAACGATCGCAACTGCCCACCTAACACTTCTTGTTCGGCTTTTAATTCTGCGGCTTGTGCCTCAATACCCGCTTGGTGACGCTGTAATTCCAGCATCCGTGTTTTTGACACAAACCCTTTTTCCAACAGTTTTGCCGTCATACGGATCTCTTGATTGACCAAGCTCAGCTGACGCGTGATGGCCTTCAACTGAAAACGCACACCGCGCAATTGCTCATCAAGCACTAACTTACGCTGTTGATATTGGCTTTCTTGCAATGACAACCGCATCACCGACTGCTGAAACTGTAACTGCTGCGCATTCAGGATGTTATTACGTGCAATCTCCACATCGGGTGACGCATTCTCGGTCTGAAATCCGCGCCAATCAACATGAGAGGCATCATCCAACTCGGCTTGCAAACGAAGACGCTGCGCTTGTAACGCCATCGCTTTTAAACGCAAACGATGAAAATCTGCCTCCGCTTTACTGTTTGCCAACTCCAACAACACATCCCCTGTCTTCACATGCTGGCCTTCCCGCACATGAATGGCTTTTACCCAGCCGCCTTGCAAGTGCTGCACTTTTTTCCGTTGAGACTCCACCACTAAGGTACCGGGGGCGATGGTGGCCGCACTCAGTTTGGCCGTCATCGCCCAAAACAAAAAGCCCCCGACGGTGATAGCAATAAACACACAGCCAAACACGATGAGTTTACGAGTGCTAAAGGTGGCATTATCCATGTTGGGCTTCCTTCTTTGTCGTTGCAGTCCGCGCGCTTGATGATGCCGATTTTCCACCTTTTCCTGCCGCTTTTAACGCAGAGGTATCCCCCACCACTTCACTCACATTGCCGAGGAATTGATCGCACGTACCGGCTTTCTCTATCTTGCCGTCTTTCAGCACAATGACCCAATCCATCTGACGCAGGAACCCTGGACGATGGCTAATCATGATCACGGTGATACTGTGTTCTTTGCAGTACTGCAACACAATGGCTAATGCCACTTCACCTTCCGGATCCAAATTGGAATTAGGCTCATCCAACACCAACACACTGGGATTCGAAAAAATGGCTCGCGCTAACCCTATCCGCTGCTTCTGACCACCAGATAACTGCACACCACCTTCGCCCAAATAGGTGTCATACCCCTGTGGCAGTGAAATAATCAACTCATGGATACAAGCCAACCGCGCCGCATGGATAATATCGTTTGATTCAGCCCCCGAGAAACGGCAAATATTCTCCCCGACCGTCCCGGCCAGCAGCCCGACTTCCTGGGGTAAATACCCAATCGATTGTCCAAATTGCGCTTCTGGCCAAAGTGCAATCGCTGCGCCATCAATTTTAATGCTACCCATTGTAGGCTGGTGGATCCCCATGATCAGCGCAGCCAAGGTTGATTTACCCGACCCGCTGTTACCCATAATGGCCAGCGCATTACCCGCCCCGAGTTTAAAACTAATATTTTGCAGCACCGGTTCATTCATATGACGAAAACGCAGACCGACGTTATGCAGTAACAACTCACCTTTCGGTGCTGGTAATGCCGTTTTATTGACTGCTCTCTGATGCGTTGGGTACGCCTTAAGACGCTGATAAGCACGGTAAGCACTCAGCCACGTTTTCCAGCCAGTTACCGCTTGTTCAAACGGTGATAAGACACGCGCCATAATAATGGAACTGGCAATAATGGCCCCTGCCCCCAGTGCATTTTGCAGCACTAACACAACCCCAACAGTAAGAATAATCGCTTGCAACAGCGACCGAAAATACCGACTGAGTGCTAACAATTGACCCGTTTTTGCGTTAAGCCCCCATTGCATCATTAACAACTGTGCATTGCGCTGACTCCACAGGCGCCCAATGCTCTCCGCCATCCCCATTGCGCGCAACATAGGGGCATTACGCAAAAAGTCGTTTAACTCCATGCTGGTTTTATTACCCTGAGCTTTCACCGCATCCGTGGAATCTTTTGCGGTGTAAAGCATGATCACTGCCAGTACGCAAAAAATCGCACTGCCGATACACGCAACCAACCCGATATAAGGATGTAAGAGGAACAAAATGAGAAGAAACAACGGCACCCACGGAATATCAAAAATGGCCGATGTAGATGGCGTCACCAATAACTGACGCAACTCGGCCAAATCTTGTAACCCCTTTTTTTCAATACGGTTTTTCTGAGAGGAATCACGAATACTATCAGCGAGTAAATCAGCGTTCAAAGCCGCATCCAACTTCAATCCAGATCGCTGTAATAATAAGGTTCTAACATGCTCTATCACCGCTTGCGCGGTCAGCAACCCCACCACTATCACAAAAAGCGCGAGCAATGTGTCGAGACTGCCACTGCCCAGCACCCGATCAAACAACTGTAAACTGTAAATGGGTAAACTGAGCACTAAGAAATTAATGGCCAAACTAAACAAGGCAACAAACAGAATATCCCTTTTACAGGCGCTTATCGCCTGGCTGTACTTGTCCTTGTCCACGTTGCTGCTCCACGTCTTTGTTCGCAATACATAAAGTATAGACATGAATGCACATAAAAATAGGCAGCCTAGGCGTTGAAACTACCCACTTTCATTGCCTTACTCAAATTCAGTTCATCGCTCGATGTGGCTACCCTCGATCATCCTCCGTCGGTGAGAAATCAAGATGCACAAAGCCATTTCGTCCCTGTTCTTTTGCTAGATATAAACCTTTATCCGCCCAATGGATCAACGTCTCATGTGCGCCTATTGGGAGATTTTTCCCCGTTGCAATACCTACACTTAAAGTGAGATATTCATTCACCTCTGACGTTTCATGGCGAATTTTTAACGCGGCTACTGCCTGCTGGATACGATCCCTAACGATGGATATCGCTGTCTCTTTATCAGTATCTGGCAACACAAAAATGAACTCCTCCCCACCGTAGCGACCAAAAAAGTCCTCTTTACGGCAACACCCTTGCAATGCTTGCGCGACCGCTTTCAGCGTTTGATCGCCTTCATGATGGCCATAGTGGTCATTGTATTTTTTGAAATAATCTATATCTATCATAATGATAGAGCAAGTTTCACCTTGACTACTGGCGGATGTTTCCCATGTTTGCCATAACTGCTCTAGCGCATGTCGATTTGAAACAGCAGTCAGGCCATCGGTAAAGCTCATCATCGCGAGTGATTTATTTAGCTCAACAATTTTTTTATTTTTATATTTCAACATAAAGGCAAAAAACATTACGCCACATAGTATGAAAAATAAAAATAACAATGAAAGTTTCGATATTTCAGATTGTTGTTCCAATTTGTCTATTTCATTTTCCTTTCGTTTTGTTTCAAACTCGCCAAATATGTACTGAGAATATTGTTCATTATGATCGTCACGCTGTTTCTTGATTATTGCATTACTTTTTTCAAGATAATAAATGGTTAGTGACGTATTACCAATTGCTTTATAACTCAGATAAAGCATATGGTTAATATCATCTTTGAGGTAAAAAACATCACGCTGATTAATCAACATCTCTGCGCGTTTATAATACTTAATTGATTTATTATAATCCTGATTTCTACGATAGATATCACCGAAAGCAATATTTAACTTAATATCAAAATGATATATTTTAGACGCTAATCCACTATGGTACCGTTCATCGGCTATAATGATTTGTTCCAATGCATTGTCATGCTTATTCAGACGTGAATAAAAATCTGCCGTGATGAGATGAAGATAGGTTGTATGGTTATCTTTCACATATTTACGTTCAATTTTTTCCACCTTAACTTTAGCTAAGTTCAGGTATTTTTCCGCATTGACTAAATCACCTTGTAAGGAATAGGCAGTATAAAGCTGATTAGCAATATAGTATGCTGACTCTCCACCGGGTCCTTCACCTACCAATTTATAGTCCAATGCGCGGGTTAAATAGTGTATCGCATTTTTAATATCACCGATGAGCAGATAATCAATTCCAATATCCGTTAGAATAAAAACAACATCAGTATGCTTGTTCTTATTCATATAGAGCTCTATGGCTTTGATTTTATAGTTAATCCCTTTAACTATTTGATTTCCATTCCAATAGTTTAGCCCTAGCGTATAATACACATGCTCAATTTTTTCATAGTTAGTTGATTTGGCTAAAGCTAATGTCTTTTCTGTTTGTAAGATAGCTAATTCAATTCCATCATCCGTATGGGACAAATCGTAAGCTCGTGAAACCAGAATAGGGATCAATAGGTTAATATTACTATTACCATGATAGAGTGGTTCCACTTTATTAAAGCTATCGTTAGACATTTTCATTAACTTCAAATGAAGTTGTACATAGCTCAACTCATAGTAGAAGCGTACTTTGATATCATTATCTATAGCTTTATCTATATTTTCTTTCGCGGTATTTAAATAGGATAATGCCGTATGATATTTTGCTTTATTTAATTCACTGTATCCAATCAAAAAATTGCTATAAAACTTTACTGTCTTATTTTTTTTATTCAGCCAGTTTTCTTCTTTGATTCTCTGAATGACTTTTGTGTAATCACCATTTCTGACTGTCGGATTTGTTTTGACCACATCATTAACGCTATCTACCAATATTTTTGGTACGCTACTCGTCATATCACGTTCTGTTGCGCTCTGGTAATCCCTATTTAGCATAAACCAAAAGGAAATCACTCCTATAACAAGCGACAGAATGATGACAATAACTGATAATGCTCTCTTCTTGCTTTTCATTTTATAAAATATATTGGTATTTTTCACGTTAAYGGCTTTCATCACGATCTTCAGCAAGAAATGCTTCTTTATTGAGATAAAAAGACATTACCTTGCAACATCGCTTATATTTATATGATTATTAATAATAATTTAAACAGTTTATGAACTAAAGCGAATACTGACATTTAAACCAATTAACCACAAGCATTTACAAGTTATTAACCACACCCGTCATATAATGACGATTTTTACCGTAAGTAATAATGATTACATTTATAAAATGAGTTGCCATCAACACATCACAATTTAAAAAATCTGAAATGTCATTGAGTAAACGATTAAAATAATGAAGGCCGGTAAGACAACACACTGTGTAGGTAGATAGCGGAAACAAAACACTGATGCACTCGATAAACATTCCCTCAGCACATATTGCACTTCACACCTTGATACTAATAACAGTCCACATGTCATGCAATTTGATGCGTTCGTTCACAATTTTACCGACTACTGCACATAGAACAGAGAGGGAACCAAAGAAGCCCCCCATTAAATCAAATACGCCGTACCCTTTTTTAACTATAATCTGTTAAGTTATCACACTGTTTTACAACGACATTGGAGCGTCAATGGCTGATGGATTGTGCCATTTATCATTATTCCGCAAAGGACTTGGCCTGCTATTAGGCATCATGAGCCTTGCGGTCATTGCCGATCCAGTCAATCAAGAACCAGCCTCCCCTAGCTTTTACGGTCACCGTGCAATTACCCAAGATGCCGTAGAAGATGCACCGCCTAAAATTGAGTTTCAACGCCGTGCCATTGCCCCACCGATCGCCCCCATAGAATCACACGTCGAAAGCCTGACTCCGGCATTATCAAACACACAACCACATACGACAGATCACGTTCCTTCCCATCCACTGTCGAACCACGTACTCACTCTGATAGATGAGACAATCCCTTTAAGCCGTGATGAACTTCTACTGGCAAAAAAAGCCCAATATTACATTGATAGAAATTGGCAAGAAGAAACCGGATTCATTAATTCGGTACAAGGCTACCCACACAGCACCATGTGGGACATTGCGAGCGGCCTGTCGGCAATATTGTCATTGGAAGGACTCGGCTTGTATTCCACTGAAGAAACCGAGCTTAAAATACAGCGTACGCTAGATACCTTATCATCACTGGTATTGTACGATAATCGACTACCTAATCGGGAATATAGCACTCACACCGCACAACCTTCTGGCAGCATGAGCCAAACCGCTCAAAAAGGTAATGGCTGGTCGGCGCTAGACATTGGGCGCTTGCTCATTTGGCTGGAAATCACCGCACGACACAAACCCCAATTAAAATCGGATATTACAACGATTTTGACCCGCTGGCAGCTTGATGACGCCGTGCACCAACAAACACTCTATGGTGAGAAAAACACGTCATACAAACGCTTTTATCGACAAGAAGGGCGCCTTGGCTACTTGCAATACACTGCACATGGATTTGATATGGCGGGCTTTGATGTCCGCAAAGCGTTTGCCGATGAACCGACCACCACAGCACAACTTAACGGTCATACACTCTACATTGATACGCGTAATCTGCCCTACTTTACCTCCGACCCGTATGTCTTACATGCTATCGAACTAGGGCGTACTGATGCATGGTGGGATCAACTCGATACACTCTTTACCCTACACAAGAAACAATCCCAATCAGAAAAAGCCTTGTGGATTTTTGCTGAAGACGCGCTCAATCAGGCGCCATGGTTTTCCTATAACAATATTTTCATTTACGGGCGAGCGTGGGTGAGCACGGCTCCCGGAGGTAAGCCAATTGAAAATCCACAAATTTTTAGCAATAAAATGGCGCTGGGTTTCAGCGTCCTGTTTCCTGAGGATCCCTTTGGGCAACAGTTACATCAACAAGTTATAGATAACAGTCTGCCTTACCGCGCGATACCGACCGGTGTGCTCCGCGATGCGGCACCCAATCTCGCCTTCAACATCAATACCAACGCCTTTATTCTGTCGGCGCTGTGGTACAAACATAGGGCCTATCAACCGCTGATCCTCGCACCATAGTCCTTTCACGCACCCGACTTTTCAAGCTGTCATTCTGTTACATGCCTTTTCATAGAAATTAATACCCACTCGCATTATAGGGTTTATCGTTCCCAACGCATCTCTTGTGCATTTGCATTTTGCTAAGATCAATTAGGCAAGCCTGTCTGCTTTATTTGCAAAATACAAATATGTCTCAGTATTGAAACACAATACCCGTTATATCGCGGTGTATCGGCTGCTAATTTAGTAGTCACATATTTGCATATTGCTCACAGGGAACATTTTACTATGATGAAAAACCCGCTTATCTCCACACTGATTATTTCCGCCTTCAGCGTATACACGGGAGCGGCCATGAGTAACTCAGGCGTGTTTGATGATCCATTAACAGAACTGAATACCGCTATTTGGTGGAAAGCTGATGGGTGGAGTAATGGATTTCCTTTCTTGAGTCGATGGGAAGGTGAATCGGTCACTTTTGATGAAGCGGGCATGACATTGCACTTAATGCATGATCCCATTGCAGAGAGTGAATTGGCTTACCGTGGGGGAGAGCTGCGCAGTCATCATTACTATGATTACGGCTGCTTTGAAGCGGAGATTAAGGCGGTTAATGCCCCTGGGGTGATCACGGCATTCTTTTTGTTTGCGGGGCCTTACGATACCCCACCGGGCGGAAATGGCCGCCACAATGAAATCGACATTGAATTTCTCGGTCACAACACAAACCTACTGCAAGTCAATTACTGGACCAACGACGACAATTACGCCTATTCCAATGAGCGGATCATTTTTCTTGATTTCGATGCGTCGGAAGATTTCCACCACTACAGCATAAAATGGTCATCGGAGGCAATACGGTGGTACGTCGATGGTGAATTGGTGTATCTGGTGCATCAAAACACGACAACCCCCATCCCGAGCTCGGCGGATAGTCAATTGCGGATCATGGCAAACCTGTGGGCAACCGACCCAGCCATTGCGAATTGGGCGGGCACCTTTGATGAGGCCAGCCAAGCGAGTCATCAAGCCCATTATCGCAATTTTCGCTTCACGCCAGGCGATGATTGCGAGATAACTCAGTAACGTTTTATCCGTACCACTTTCATGTATTCGATGGTGAAACCCGCAATCACTTCACTGGCGGGGTAATAGGTCATATTCACCTTTGCCCCTTTTAAACTTTGGTATTTTTTCTGTCGTTTGAATTTAAACGGCACATCCACATTCTTGATCATCAAGGTGTGAAGGATCCAATCTTCGTCTTCACGCTGAGTGTGTGACACGACTTGTAGCCCTTCAGAATGCACGAGTTTTTCATGCGCACTCAGTAGCTTATCCATCTCTCTATTTTTCAAATGGCTAACCTGCGTATTAAAAATAAGACAACTTAGGGCATCTTATCTCACTACATTTAACTTGTCCTTAGGTCTTACCTCGTAACACTGGGTGCTATATGTTGCTTAACGCCACAATAATGCACCATAAACAAAAACAGAGTGCATAAGCACTCTGTTTTTTTCTATTCGCGATGGCAACTATCCAATCAAAACGAAAGGAATACGCCCGCGATCGTTGCACTCATCAAGTTTGCCAAGGTCGCCGCGAAAATCGCTTTAAAACCAAGACGCGCAATGTCTGGACGACGGCTTGGTACTACGCCCCCTAGACCACCCATCAACATCGCAATCGATGTCAGGTTCGCAAAACCACACAGGGCAAAGGTCACGATAGCCTGAGAATGCGCGCTCAGCTGATCTTTCACTGCCATAAGGTCAGCAAAGGCGACGAATTCGTTCACCGCAATTTTCTTACCGATCAAGCTTGCTGCAACCGTGGCTTCAGACCATGGCACACCAATCAACCAAGCAACTGGCGCAAACAGGTAGCCGAAAATCAGTTCAAGACTCAGGTTATCAAAACCGAACCACTCACCCACATGACCCAAGCCACCATTGATCAAAGCAATCAAGCTGATCACAGCCAACAAGCTCGCACCCACAGCCATCACAATTTGTAGACCGTTAAGCGCACCTTGTGTCGCCGCATCAATGATATTTACAGGATCATCATCGTGACTTTCTTCTTCGTCGTTAGTTTCATTGATGATTTCAGTTTGTGGCACCAAGATTTTTGCCATCATCAAACCCGCAGGGGCAGACATAAAGCTCGCCGCAATCAAGTAGCTGATGTCAACGCCAAGACCGGCGTAACCCACTAGCGTGCCGCCCGCAACAGAAGCCAAACCACCGACCATGACAGCAAACAATTCAGAACGGCTCATTTTCGCCAAATAAGGACGGACAACCAATGGCGCTTCTACTGAACCGACAAAAATATTCGCGGTTGCTGACATGGATTCGGTACGGGTTGTGCCCAGTACGCGCTGTAACAGGCCGCCGATAGTGCGGATCACAAAACCCATTACACCCAGGTAGTACAACACAGAAATCAAAGCTGAGAAGAAAACGATGGTTGGCAGTACATTGACTGCAAAAATGAAGCCCAGCTTAAATTGTGCAAGTTGACCGAACAGGAACTCAGTACCAACACGACCGTAGTCAATGATACCTGACACCCCTGATGACACGCTGTTTAGGATCTCACGACCGACAGGGACATAAAGGATAAACCCCGCAAAGATCAACTGAATAGCAAACGCACCACCGACGGTACGCCAATTGATTTCACGACGATTTTCAGAAAAAAGAACTGCAACCGCAAAAAGCGTAATAACGCCTAGCGCACTGACCAGATAATTCACGGTCAAACTCCACAAATTTATTAGTAAACGATTGCGGAGGCATTCTATTCAGATTAAAAACTGTGACAAGGATCAACTTGTTACACCTGTTTACAGTTTTTCTACATCAAGGCAGGATATGGCGCATTCTTCGTCGAATACGGCGAAATATGTGAGATTGGTTCAAATGCGGGATACTATTGTCACACTGGGTGACAATAGTGCCGTTACTACGAGGAAAAAAACCAGGTAAACGTTCTCGTTATGATTAATTTGAATACAGCGGACACCAAGTATTCTTAAAAGGCCTATTTCAGCACTTTATCCCAATAAACAGGCTCACCGATGTGATGGCGAATGAAATCAACAAATGCCTGCACTTTTTGGGGTAAATACTTATGTCGAGGGTAAACCGCATACAACGGCATGTATTGGGACAAATGCCAATCCGGCATTAAGCGAACCAAACGCCCTTCTTGAAATTCTTTATCCAATAAATAAGTGGCGAGATACCCAATACCATGTCCAGAAACCGCCGCGTCAAGAATGGCATCCGCCGAGTCGACCCGAAAATTCCCCGTGACTTTCACGCTCAGTGACGCTTCACCTTGCTGGAAACTCCACAGATTGTCTTTACGTTCACGGCTGTAATACGTAATACAGTTATGCTGCTTAAGATCATCCGGATGATACGGTACGCCATGTTTAGCCAAGTAATCTGGGCTAGCAGCCAACACAAAGTGGCAATCAGCCAGATGACGCGCGACAAACCCTTCAGGCGGCGAGTCGGTCATGCCAATCCATAAATCCAATTGTTCTGCAATCAGATCAACACGGTGATCAAACAAGCTCATTTCCACATCGAGTTGTGGGTATTGCAAATGAAAATCGGCGATATACGGGGAGAGATGGTGGCGGGCAAAAGATTGTGCACTGCCTACCCGCAGTACGCCTTGCAAACTGTCTGTGCTTTGCAGCAATGCGCTTTCTGCTTCATTTATTTCACCCACAAGGTTCGCGCAATGTACCGCAAACCGTTCACCGGCTTCGGTTAAGGCAAACGAGCGCGTGGTACGTTGCACCAATTGCACCCCTAGCCGTTCTTCAAGCTGTTGGATTTGCTTGCTCACTTGGGTACGGGAAATATCGAGCAGTTGTGCAGCTTTGGTAAAGCTACGTTGATGGATCAGTGCGTTATACACCACCATTTGTTGGGCTTTTTTTATCATCATCGGCTGTTTTGTTGCGGATGGGGTATCCCCTGTCTGTGGTTATCATAACCCATTTCCACAGGGAGCGACCAAAAGAAAAAGGGCCTTAAAAAAGGCCCTTTCGATCAGTCAATTGAAAGTGTCGTGCTTACAACTTAAAGAATGACAACTGTTGCTTCTGCTGTTCAGCAAGGCGTGACAATTCATTACTCGCCATCGCGCTCTGGCTAATACCAGCGACATTCTGATTGATGATCTCAGACATGTTGCTCACATTACGGTTAATGTCTTGTGTTACCTGAGACTGCTGCTCAGCAGCGGTAGCCACTTGCGTGTTCATATCACTGATCTGCAATACCGATTCGGTAATGCCCACCAGCGCATCATTGGCTTGGCTAGCTAAAAGTTGGTTACGATCAAGCATTTCAAGGCTGACTTGCATACTATCGTTCGCATTATTAGATTGTGATTGCAGCTCTTCAATGATGGATTGAATTTCTTGTGTTGACGATTGGGTACGCGCCGCCAGCATACGCACTTCATCGGCGACCACGGCAAAACCACGGCCAGATTCACCGGCACGGGCCGCTTCAATGGCGGCATTCAGTGCCAACAAGTTTGTTTGCTCTGAAATACCGCGGATCACTTCGATCACTTTGCTGATCTGCTCAGACTGGTCGCGCAAGCGCGTCACCACACCCGCCGCTTCAGACAGCGTTTGTGACATCTGTACACTGGCACCGCTGCTTTCTTCAAAGATGCTCAAACCTTGGCGTGCCAGTGCATCGGTTTGCTTTGCCGTTTCATCGGCAGCCGTCGCGTTATCACTCACATTGTCAGCCGTGCTTGACAACTCGTTCACTGCAGACGCAACCTGATCGATCTCATTTTGTTCTGACTGTGCGTTCGCTTCCGACTGTGTCATCACCGCCGCCAATTCGGTGGCTGCTGACGCCACATCTTCACTGATGCGGATCATCGAATCTACCGTGGTGCTTAATTGCTTCACCGTATTATTCACATGACCACTTAACTGTGCCATTTCATTGGTACCGTCTTGCTCAGCACGCACGGTTAAGTCACCGGCCGCGACGGCTTGCATCACCTGCTGTAGTTTCAAGATCGGATTCACAATTAAGCCCGACAACCACCATGCCATCAGCAGTACAACCACAAATACCGAGCTAATCACCACGGTTGCTGTCGACATCACTGCATCATTGTCCGCATTACTTTGCGCCAATTCACGCGTTGATACATCGTTCACATGTTGTGACAACTGGTTAATCGCTGTCACCATCTCATTACCTACATTACGGTATTGATTAGTGAAATTGGTAAACTCACTGCTGGTCGCTTCACCACGCTGGTAGCGGTCAAAGAAAGCCACGGCACGTTTTGAGTAATCAATATACGCGTCAATCGCTTTACCCACTTGCTGGGCTTGAACACGAAACGCAGGTTCTTGGGCAATCACTTGAATATCATTGCGTAAGGCACTGCTTGCTGCACTTAATTCATTCATAAAGCCGCTGCGACGATTCGCATCGTAAATAGCATAGACCGCACTAATACGTAGTGGGTAAACACGATCACCGATTTGCGCTAACGTGTCTTTATACGTGATTAATTGCTGGGTGGTTGAAGAAACTTCATGTTGTTCTTCGACGAGTTTCGCTTTTGTCGTTAGTAGCGCAACAAATAGCACAACAACCATCAACATAACAGGCAGAAGTACCTGATAGCGAATGGAAATGTTTTTTAATGAAAATTGCATGATAGCCCCAAGGGAAGTAATTTGTGCCGCTTCCATGCGTCTATTTTTCGTGTATTTCCAGCTCGAGAATATAGATCTTGATCGCAAAAATGTCTATCGATAAACACTGATTAATCAATAAGATAGATGGCACATTTCCGTCACTTTCCAGATAAGATATAGCCATTATTTTGACCGTTAAAAAATTAACCATTATTTTTCAATAAGATAAACCAGGGCTGCTCTATTTATTGCTTTAAAAATAACCTATTAGCATGACCGTCATAGAGTGTTCAAACTTCTGAAACATGAATGTCATATTTCTTCCCTAATCTTGGCCTCGTTCATTCAAAACCTATTGGCAATGTAGCCAAACGAATAAGGATTAGGAAAATGAAAACACAGGTTATTGGTGCACTAGCCCTAGCAGGTTCAATGGTATTCAACCCCGCTGTCGCTAATGAGACGGTATCCGTTGTAGGTTCTAGCTCCGTATCCCCAATCATGGAAGTATTGGGTGAAACCTACGCACAATCACACGATGTAACGGTTGAGGTACAAGGCCCTGGCTCTTCAGCGGGTGTACGTGCTGCACACGACGGTTCATCAGACCTCGGCATGAGTTCTCGCGACCTTAAGAGCTCTGAAAAAGCCGATAACATTAAAGAAGTGGTCATTGCTCGTGACGGTATCGCCGTCGTTGTTCACAACAACAACACAGTGACTGACCTCTCTAAAGAAGACGTAGCAAAAATCTACAAAGGCGAAATCACTAACTGGAAACAAGTGGGCGGTGAAGACAAGCCTATCGTTGTTGCAACCCGAGATACCGCATCAGGCACACGTGGCGCATTTGAAGACATCATGAAGCTGAAAAAGAAAATTAATGGCATCAAAGTGTCAGCGATTTCACAGCGTGCACAAGTGGCAAGCGGTAACGGCCAGCTAAAAACCATCGTTGCGAACAACCCTTTTGCTATCGGCTATATCTCTCTTGGCTCGGTTGACGCTTCAGTGAAACCACTGGCTATCGACAACCACAAGCCTTCGATTGCAGCCATCAAAGCGGGTGACTACAGCGTACAGCGTCCATTCCTTGTCGTATACAAAGAAGGCCGCCCTTCTCAAGCTGCATTGAGCTTCTTAACATGGGTACAAAGCCCTGAAGGTCAAAAAATCGTTGCAGATAAAGGCTTCATCTCTATTAAGTAAACCCTTTTATCGGTCATCGTCAGGTGACGATGACCGATTTTTTTATTGATTCCTCGGTATTGGACTAAACCTTGTTTAACCGATATCTGGAGTAAGAACTATGACCATCGCGAATAATATAGCTACTTCAAGCAAAAACACGTCGCTAAAGGCCAAAGACAAAATTGATTGGCGCGAACTGTTTTTCAAATACCTTTTTCTTTCAAGTGCAGTACTTGGCACGCTTTCACTCATTTTAATTGGGTATTTCATTTTCCGTGAAGGCTATGCAGCTTTTGCCCATGCCGGTGTCGGTAACATCGTATTAGGCAATGATTGGCTTCCGCCTGCTTTATACGGTATTGCACCCATGATCGTTGCGTCTGTGGTATCCACCGCCGGTGCTGTGGTTATCGGTGTGCCGGTCGGTGTTTTGACCGCCATCTTTATTGCTGAAGTGGCACCTAAGCGCCTTGCCAACATCATCCGTCCGATGATTGAGTTACTCGCAGGTATCCCTTCGGTCGTATACGGTTTCTTTGGCCTTGTGATTATCGTGCCATTGATTCAAGACGTATTTAATGTACCTGCAGGTAACACCGTACTGGCGGGTATCGTTGTACTGGCAGTGATGATCCTACCGACCGTGATCACCGTGTCTGAAACCTCTATCCGTGCCGTACCACGCACCTACAAAGAAGGCTCATATGCCCTTGGCGCGTCACAGATGTTTACGATTTTTAAACTGCTTGTTCCCGCTGCACGCTCGGGCATCATGACCGGGGTTATCCTCGGTGTAGCACGCGCACTGGGTGAAACAATGGCTATCATCATGGTGATGGGTAACTCCCCAGCCATGCCAGAAGGTTTATTAGAATCGGCTCGTACGCTAACAGCCAACATTGCGATTGAAATGTCTTACGCAACCGGCCTACATGCAAGTGCACTGTATGCCACCGGTATTGTGTTACTCGTTTTCATCATGATGCTAAATGCTGTACTTCTTTATCTAAACCGTGAGCGTGCGAGGTAATTACTATGTCTTTACAAGGTACAAATACCGCAAAGCAGCGGATGAAAGATAACATTTCATTAGGCCTAATTTGGGCGGCTGCATCAATTACTGTGGGTTTTCTTTTATGGGTAGTCTGGTACATCCTGAGCAACGGTTTGTCTCATGTGAACTGGTCATTCATTACTAGCGAATACACCACTATCGGCCAAGAGTCCGGTATCTGGTCAATGATTGTTTCCACCCTGTACATGGTCGCCGCCTCTATCGGTGTTGCTGCACCGTTGGGGATCATGACTGCAATTTACCTAACGGAATACGCCAAAGTCGGCAGCCGTTTGGTGAAAGTGATCCGCTTCTGTACGGAATCACTGGCGGGTATTCCGTCCATTATTTACGGTTTGTTCGGTATGACGTTCTTCGTGGTCGTCATGGGCTTTGGTTACTCGATTCTGTCAGGCGCCCTGACGTTGAGCATCCTGATCCTGCCGGTCATTATCCGTACAACTGAAGAAGCATTAATGGCTGTACCACAAACCTACCGTGAAGGGTCATACGGTTTGGGGGCATCTAAGATTTACACCATCTGGAGACTCATTCTACCAAGCGCAATGCCGGGTATTGTGACCTCTATTATCCTCAGCGTAGGTCGTGTTATCGGTGAATCTGCACCGGTGTTCATGACAGCAGGCATGGTTGCACGTATCCCAGAGAGTGTTTTTGACTCTGGCCGTACCTTGACTGTGCACTTGTATAAGTTAACGCAAGAGCTTTACACCATTCACGAATGGAACCAGGCATATGCAACTGCCACCATTCTTATTGTGATTGTTCTGCTGATTAACTTAATGACCAAACTGATTGCTAGCCGTTTCAACACTGCGACTTACTGATTTTTGAGGAAGAGAAATTATGAAYAAATTTAATATTGAAAACCTGAACCTTTTTTACGGCAGCAACCAAGCACTGAAAGAAATTTGCCTGCCTATTCCGAACCGCCAAGTAACGGCACTGATTGGTCCGTCAGGTTGTGGTAAGTCAACGCTGTTGCGCTGTCTGAACCGTATGAACGACCTGATTGAAGGGGTGAAAATCAATGGTCGCCTGACTATGGACGACCAAGATGTGTACGGCAACATTGATGTCGCGCAGCTACGCATTAAAGTCGGCATGGTGTTCCAGAAGCCGAACCCGTTCCCAATGAGCATTTATGAAAACGTGGCTTACGGTCTGCGTGCACAAGGTGTGACGGACAAAAAGCACCTTGATGAAGTGGTTGAGCAATCACTGCGTGGCGCCGCACTGTGGGATGAAGTGAAAGATCGTTTGAAATCACACGCCTTCGGTTTGTCCGGTGGCCAGCAGCAGCGTCTGTGTATTGCCCGTACGATTGCGATGCAGCCAGAAGTGATTTTGATGGATGAACCGACCTCAGCGCTTGACCCGATTGCGACCAAAAAGATTGAAGATTTGATGGAGTCACTGAAGAAAGACTTCACCATCGTTATCGTGACCCACTCCATGCAGCAGGCCCGTCGAATTTCCGACCGCACCGCCTTCTTCCTGATGGGTGAACTGGTTGAGCACGATGACACCCACGCATTGTTCACGAACCCACGCGATGATCGTACCCGTGGTTACGTCAACGGTGACTTTGGCTAATCCTGACTCACAAACACTATTCCACACCATAAGACTTCCTCAATGTCTTATATCGCGTGACTCGAATAATAACAGCGATGGTAAAACTTGCCCCCTCATGCAGGGGGCCTTTTTTTATCCCGCGTTCACGTTGCGATGATAATCTTCTCATTTTGCTCGTGTTATCACCAAAATAGCCCCTCCGATAAAACCTGAATTCACTACAATAAAGACTTATTCTGTCGGTCGTTGAGGTGTTGCATGCGCTGGTCGTTGTTATTTTTCCTTCTCTTTAGTTTTCATACTCTTGCTGAATCGTCTTCTCCCGAGGTCACCGAAACACCTGCCCCGCTGTCTGCCTCTGAGCAAATCATCGATAACATTGATAAGCTGGATAATGACCTGCAAGAATTGGTCAAACAGGCAAAAGGCAAAACGGGGACAGCAAAAAATGTCTTAGACATGCAGATGCTGAAAAAAAATGAAGAGATCCGAACGGAAGTCCAATCGCTGCTGAATCAGCAAAATGAAGAAAACAAACCGCTGGTCATTAATCTCGTAAATGAGCAGGTTGCCTACCTGAAATCCGCCATCAATTTCTTGTCGAAACAAATGACATCACAGCAAGAAGCGATCGATAAAGCCGATCCTGAGCAAAAACTGCTGCTACAAAAAGCCTTGCAAGAAACCACTCAGTTTTACCACCAGATGCTCAAAGAACAGTGGACCAATTTCCTCTGGCTTGATCGACTTGGTGTGCCAAAACCGAAAGAGGCCGCCGCATTAGCCGAAACCGTTCGCCAGCGGTTAGATTTCATGTCTGCCATGCTCAGCTTTGACAGCCAACAAGAAAGCACCCTGAGCAACCAGCTTAAAGCTGCCGCAGAAGGCGAAAAAGCAACGCTGCAATTGCAGCAAATCCTCGCCCAGCGCAAAGTCGAAAGCGACATTCAATCGGTTCAGTATTTGTCTGACCTCGGCAAAGAAATCGGACTCGATACCACGAATTACACCAAGCAGCTGTTTGAAACCACCGGTAACCTGACCAATGAACTGCTCAACGTTAAAGTTATCATCTCGATACTCTCAGGTTGGTTTGACAATATAAAATCCTGGTTACTTGATAACACCCCGCAAATGCTGTTCAAGTTGTTCATCTTCTTGCTGATCGTGTTTGTGTTTAAAATTTTGAAAAACATCACCCGCCAGATTGTGACCCGTGCAGTGTCATCCCCGACCCTGCGCATGTCGCAATTAATGAAAGATTTCTTTATTTCTATCACGGGTAACGTGGTGTTGTGTATCGGGCTATTGTTTGCCTTGGCTCAGGTCGGTCTGGATCTCACCCCTATCCTGACCGGTTTCGGTGTGGCCGGTGTCATCATTGGTTTCGCGTTGCAAGATACCCTCTCCAACTTCGCATCAGGCATGATGCTGCTGATCTATCGCCCGTTTGATGTGGATGACTTTGTCGAAGCCGGTGGCACATCCGGCAAAGTGAGCCACATGAGTTTAGTCAGTACCACCATCAAAACCTTTGATAACCAGATTTTGATTGTGCCCAACAGCAAGATTTGGGGGGATACCATTAAGAACATCACCCATGAGCGAGTGCGCCGAGTGGATATGGTGTTTGGCATTGGTTACAGCGACGATGTCGAGAAAGCTGAAACTGTACTGCATGACATTGTGACTGAGCACCCAATGGTGCTGCGCGCACCAGAAGCGATGATCAAGTTACACTTGCTCAATACCTCGTCGGTGGATTTCATTGTGCGTCCGTGGGTAAAAACCGAGGACTATTGGGATGTGTACTGGGATATTACCCGTGAAGTGAAAATGCGCTTTGACCGTGAAGGGATTTCAATTCCGTTCCCGCAACAAGATGTGCACATTATCACCACACCGGAAAAGAAAGCCTGAATCGTTAGTCCGTTACCCTATCCGCGATAACATAACGGGGCGGTGTACGCTTTTTACGTACACCGTCCGTCATTCGTTCAACGAGATTGAAATCGATAATTAAGCGAGTTCAAATCGCCCTGTCAGTGTTTTTAGTTCATTCACTTTATGCGTTAACGACACGATTTCTTCTGCACCTTTCACCACTTGCTGCAAGGATACCGATGAAATATCGTTTATGTGCGTAATGTCTGTCGCAATAGCGCGGGTCACCACATTCTGCTCTTCCGTCGCAGCCGCAATGGAGCTGATCATCTGTTGTACCGACGCCGTACTCAACACTATTTGCTCAAGAGCACTGGCGGCATCTGTACTTTGTCCCACACCTACATTCACCAACTTCACGCTTTCCGTGGTCGATACCATGACTGTTTCTGTTCCTTGCTGAATCGCAGAGATAATGTCTGCCACTTCCTTCGTCGCGGTCGTGGTACGCTCAGCTAAGGCACGCACTTCGTCTGCTACCACAGCAAAGCCACGGCCAGACTCGCCGGCACGGGCCGCTTCAATCGCCGCATTCAAGGCCAGCAAATTGGTCTGCTCGGCAATGCCTTCAATCACTTTGATCACACTGCCAATTTCTGTGCCTTTAATGTTCAAGTTATTCATGCTGTGCGAAGTATCGCCAATTTGCACCGACACTTGCTCAATGCTTTTCAGCATATCCAGAATCACATGACGGCCATGCTCAGCCGCTTCACCCGACTGTGACGCATTATCAGACGTTGCACTGCTTTGCTGTGACACTTCCGCAATAGTGGCCGACAACTCTTCAGAGGCCGTCGCAATCAGGTGCGCACGCTTAGCCTGCTCACCGGCACCGTCTTTGATTTCTTCCATCAAATGGGAGATCCCATTCACTGTACCTTCCACCTGTCCCGTCACAGAGACAATGGCAGCAATCAAATCCGTTAACGACGCTTTCATGCTGTTAATCGAGGTCGCTAAACGCGCCAGTTCATCACCAGAGTCATCCACAATATCCGATGAGGTCAGGTTACCGGAGGCGATATCTTTCGCGATACGCTCCAATTGATGGATGCGCACAGTGATCGAACGGGACAATGCTGTCGCCACCACACCGCAAATAATCACACTCAGCCCTAACACCACCAGCATGTTCGTTTTTAAACTCGTCAGTGTCTCGCCTAACATGGCCAAGCCTGTTTGTGCATCGCCTTTTTCAGCCAACGTTTCACGATCTAAAATCGCTTCCATCGGCACCATGTATTGCTGTTCAACCTGTTTGATTTGATCAAACAACGCATCTGTATCCGCCACAGAAGACGACAGCACTTGCGGCAATACGTCAGATTGAATAAAAGAAACATACCCTTTTGCCAAACGGGTAATTTCATTCATACGCGGTATGGCATCACTGGAGGTTTCGAGTTGCTTTAGCTTATCGAGCGCACTGTAAAACTCAGCCATATTGTCATTAAACTGCGCGGGGGCGGCCGGATCACCCAGCAGCATACGTGCCACATCACGCTGCATGTCACCCGATTCATCAATCAGTAACATATAAAGCTCAACACCCGGTACATCATCAAACTGTACCTCATGCTCGACCACCAGCGCACGATTAACCTGTACAATCGTAATAACACTCGAAATGGTCATTAACATCAGGATAATACCGAATGCCCCCCACAGTTTATGCCTCACCGACAACGACATACATTTTCCTTATTATGTAATACTTACCGCCTTTATAGCTGCAAGTATAAAATTGTGTTTGTATAACTCATTGGTATGAATAACGGCACGCTCACACATCTCTTTAATAAAAAGTCACAATTTTTCAAAATTAACTACAACTTCCATTTCCTTGCCATCCAATACCGCTGATAGCCTCTCGTTTGGTACAACTTTTCACCTCACGCACCTTTCAATAACGCCCCTGCTCCCAGTTTTCATTGTTATTCACACAGCCATGACATAACGAACCCACATTTCTATTTCTTCTTTTGCTATCCTGAGATATATTTGGTTGTAAGCAATAAAAAACAATGTACAATTGATTTTGTCATTACGCACCATGCGATGACGTGCAGTTGTGCAGGATTCCCGCCTTGAAGCAGGAACCACACATCGAAGCCACTTTTTTGGGATAAATATGATGAAGAAACGTTTTCTTGCCGCGCTAGTACTACCTATGATGCTAGCGGCTTGCGCCTCTAACGACAGCAACAACGAACAGGTACAGACGATGACAAATCAAACGGATATCGCTGCACAGAACTGGGTATTGACCAAAATCGACAATCAAGTGATTTCGACTGAAACTGAAGCACCAAACCTTCAGCTAGCGTCTGACCTAAATGCAAACGGCAACGCGGGCTGTAACCGCTTCTTTGGCCAAGCAGAACTGCAAGACGGTAAACTGCGCATTGAAAAGATGGGTCTAACTATGATGGCATGTCAGGGCCCAGGCCAAGACATGGAGCAAGTGATGAGCAAAATGCTAATGGACTGGAGCACGGCGACAGTGGCTGGTGACGAGCTAACGCTGAAAAATGCATCACACAGCCTAACGTTCTCTCGTGCTGACGCTGAATAATCACTTCTGCCGATGAATACCTGAAACGCCTGCCGACGCAGGCGTTTTTTGTTTTTACGGCTGGATAAACACCGATACCCCGATCAACGGATATGGCTCAGTACCGCGGTTGGCTGAGGCTGGGCTTTGATCTTCGTCGCCCGAATCATATTTCGCCCACTGCTTTTCGCTTCGTACAAAGCATTATCGGCCAATTCATAAATCGTTTCAGTGGTATGTTGTGCCACGGTATCTAAGGAAACAACCCCAATAGAGATCGTGACCAAATCCGACGTACATGAGCCGCCATGGGCAATGCCTAAACGCTCTACCGCCATACGACACTGCCTTGCCACCACTTCACCATTGTTGGTATTGGGCAAAATAACACCAAACTCTTCCCCACCGACCCGCGCTAACATATCCGCAGGACGCCGTAATACTCGTTCTAATTCGCTCGCCACCAGTTTTAAACAGCGATCACCAGCTTGGTGACCATAGGTATCATTAAACGCTTTAAAATGATCAATATCGATCAACAATAATGCCAGCGGTTTAGCATCTCGGCTCGCTCGGCTAAATTCTTTCATTAAGGTTTCATCAAAAAAACGACGATTTGCCACTCCAACCAATGCATCCATACGGGTTAATCGTTCGAGTTTTTTGTTACTGGCGCTTAACTGTTGATTGTGTGCATCCAAGTTCTCAAGCAACGCCTGATGACGGTGCATTAAAATACGTCCGTAATACGCCAACACACTGAATAGCAGTAACACACCCACAAAAACATACAGGGGAAATGCCGTACGCCGTTGGTCAAAATAAGCGTGCGTTGGGAGTGCCTCTATCACCCACTCACGCCCGCCTTTGGCGAGCACGGTGCGTGTCACTTTCTCAGCACCCAACCAAAAGCCGACCTTCGATGTGATTGCGACGGGCGATGTGGCTGTGACAGACGGGGAGGCAGGCGTCACACTGTATAGTTGAGCATGATCAGAGGAGGCTTTCAGATCCATCACGCGGTAATGCATCTGCGAGGATTCAGCCGCAGGGAAAAGGGCCGGCATAATGTCGGATAAACGGATATAGCCGAGAATAAACCCTTCCAGCGTTTGTCGGCGCATTGTGCGCGTCAGAGGTTCAACCTGACGATAAACGGGTAACACCAGCTGCACACTACCGTCCGTTTGTGGCAGCATGCCCCGCTCTACACGCGCAGAAAGCTGTAACGCGCCACTGTCACGGGCTTGATTTAATAAGGTGCGTTGCAGTGCATTAGAACCTAAATCATACCCCAGCGCCGCTTCATTGCCCGCCAGCGGGGCGACGCTGTGTAACGGGTAGTAATCCGCACGCTCGGTCGCCGTCACCATGTCGCCCGACGCCACGCGTTCTGTAAAATGGTAATCAGAAAGCACTTGCGCTGCGGAAGCTTCATACGCCGTTCGCTGTGCAGCCGATACCCAAGGTACCCACGCTAACGCTTGCAGAGGGGAATGTTGCGCCATGACCTGTTGCGCCAATGCCGCGAAGTTGTCTCGCGTCAATACGCCCTGATATTCGTAAGCAAATTTCAGACTGTGTAAGGCACGAATATGCGAATCTATCGATTGCGACAGGGAATCTGCTTTTTTGTCGACTTCTCGTTCAAAGTCGCGCTGAATATGGGTCGTTTCCAATTGGTAGGCAATCCGAAACAATACGCAGGCCAGTATTATCCCAATGACAACAGCGCACACCGTGATGGAATACAGTCGGCGTATCATGTGAATCCTATGGTTGAATGACGATGCCTTAAGTAAAGACAACTCTGTTTAAAATTCAACTTGTTGCTTAATTTTCCCTGCGAAAATAGGGACATTTCACAGAACGAATGTGTCACAATGATAATTGGCGTGCTATGAGTCTTTCTTCATCACATTGTCATGCTTTTGAGGTATTCATCAAGAAACCGCTCCAACATACAGCTTACGCACAAAAAAGAGCGCCGAAGCGCTCTTTTTATCGTTCATCGTTCAACGTTTTTCCCGTCTGATGAGGCTTCATCGCATCGGAAAAAAACCGCTTATACCGCTTTCGCTTGCCACTGTTTACGCAACTGTTTTGCAGCCTCGACCATGTTGGTCAGTGCCGCTTCAGTCTCTTCCCAGTTACGGGTTTTAAGGCCGCAGTCTGGGTTGATCCACAAACGCTCAGCCGGTACCAGACTCTCCGCTTTTTCCACCAAGTCCACCACTTGCTCGACGGTCGGAATATTCGGCGAGTGAATATCGTACACACCCGGACCAATTTCATTCGGATACGCAAACTCTTCAAACGCTTTCAGCAATTCCATGTCTGAACGCGAGGTTTCAATGGTGATCACGTCCGCATCCAATGCCGCGACAGACTGAATAATGTCATTGAATTCGCTGTAACACATGTGAGTGTGAATCTGCGTGCCCGGCTCCGCGCTGGCGGCCGAAATCTTAAAGGCTTTCACGGCCCAATCGAGGTACGTTTGCCATTCGCTCGCTTTTAGCGGCAACCCTTCACGGATGGCAGGCTCATCAATTTGAATCACTTTGATGCCTTTCTCTTGCAAGTCAGCCACTTCATCACGCAGTGCTAACGCAATTTGGTTGGCAATGGCTTCACGGGTCAAATCTTCACGCGGGAACGTCCAGCCCAAAATAGTAACAGGGCCCGTCAACATGCCTTTGACCGTTTTCTCCGTTAGTGACTGCGCATAACGCGTCCATTCAACGGTCATCGGTGCCGAGCGATAGATATCTGACACAATCACCGCGGGTTTCACACAGCGTGAACCGTAGCTTTGTACCCAACCGAAGCGAGTAACGGCAAAACCTTCTAGTAACTCAGCGAAATATTCCACCATGTCGTTACGCTCAGGCTCACCGTGTACCAATACATCCAAATCCAAACGCTGCTGACGCTCAATGGCATCGGCAATGTGCCCTTTCATGGCCGTGTTGTAATCTTGCTCTGACAAGCGACCCGCTTTGAAGTCGCTACGCTGTGTGCGGATCTCACTGGTTTGTGGGAACGAACCAATGGTCGTGGTCGGCAGCAAAGGCAAACCGAGTGACTGACGTTGCACACGGGCACGTTCTGCATAAGGCAGTTTACGCTCCGCCAACGCATCGGTGATAGCAGCCGAACGCTGACGCACATCCGGGTTATTCACCAAGGCGCTGGTCGCACGGGCTTTAATCGGGGCGCTGTAACGCTCACAGTCCGCAATGGCTTTGCTGTCACCGTCCAAGGCACTTGCCAGTAGTGTCACCTCATGACACTTCTGCTTTGCAAAAGCCAACCACTCGCGCACGGTGGGGTCTAAATCGGTTTCCAATTCAAGATCAATCGGCGTGTGCAGCAATGAACATGACGTACCCACCCACAAACGATCACCCAGTGCGTCTTTTACTGGCTGTAGGCGATCAAGTTGCTCACTCAAATCCGCACGCCACACGTTGCGACCATTAATCACACCAGCCGACAGCACCCAATCACTTGGCAATGCAGCGACAACGGCATCAAGCTGCTGCGGGGCCGTCGCAAGATCGACGTGCAAACCATCGACCTTCAGTTCCACGATTTTATCAAGATGGTGCGTGATGTGATCAAAGTACGTTGTCAATAACAGCTTCGGCCCGCCTTGGATCACTTGATACGCAATCTTAAACGCATCGCGCCAAGCATCTGGCAATTCGAGAGCAAAGACAGGCTCATCAATTTGCACCCACTCCACACCCAATTTTTGCAGCTTGGTCAGAATCTGTTGGTATGCCACCAACAGACGAGGAAGCAGTGATAAACGATCAAAGCTGGTTTCTTCCCCCACACCGTCTTTTTCTTTCCCAAGCCACAGGTATGACACAGGCCCCAATAGCACAGGTTTGACGTCTTTACCGCTAGCCTTCGCTTCCGCCACTTCTTCAAACAATTGCTGCCAGCTCACGGTGAACTCATCGTCAGCACAGAACTCAGGCACAATGTAGTGGTAGTTGGTGTTAAACCACTTGGTCATGTCAGAAGCGGCACACGCACACCCGGTTGGCGCTTTACCACGTGCCACACGGAACAAGGTGTCGAGATCCGGAAAACCGTTACGGTGGCGTTTTGGCAAGTGGCCCAGCAGCATACTGGTGCCTAACACATGGTCGTACCATGCGAAATCGCCAACAGAGACAAAATCCAGCCCCGCTTCTGCTTGGTCAACCCAATGGCGCTGACGTAACTCGCTACCCACTGCTTTCAATGCATCCTGACTGATCTCGCCACGCCAATACTTTTCTTGTGCAAATTTCAGTTCGCGTTGGCTACCGACACGTGGGTAACCCAAAATATGTGTCTTTGTTGCTGTCATCTCTCATCCCTGCCTTTCAAATGCTTTGATTTAAATAGTCACGTCGTATGCTTGATTCAGATACGGCGTTGATGAGAGGTACAATGAAGCAAGGCATGATGATGAGCAATTTCTAATGATTAATGTTAAACATGAACATTTTTCATACACATATCATCAACGCCCCTGTCTCTCGCCACGATTAGCGTGTTACGCCCCGGCACAAGCACCTAGACGTCCAGATGTTTACCCATCCGTATTTACAGCGTGCACTTTTACCCGTACAGTTGAGGTCTAACACGAGGCAGGAGGCCAAACGTGTGACTCACAGGGACAGAGAGAACGCATTTTGATTGAAATTAAGCACCTAAAAACACTGACGGTATTGCGAGAAACCGGCTCACTGACAGCCACGGCCAACACGCTTTGCCTGACCCAATCAGCCCTCTCACACCAGTTAAAAGATCTCGAACTGCGCTTAGGTAGCCAACTGTTTTTACGCAAAACCCGTCCGGTCAAATTTACCGCGGAAGGGGAAGTGCTACTGCGTTTAGCTGATGATGTGATCCCGCGTCTCGCCCGAGCGGAACACGAGTTGGCCAGTTTAAAAGAAGACACCAATGGCCGCTTGCACATGGCCATTGAATGCCATTCTTGCTTCCAATGGTTGATGCCGGCTTTGAAGGAATACCAAATCCACTGGCCAAACGTCACCTTGGATTTCTCCTCCGGTTTTGGTTTCGAACCGCTGCCCGCCCTCAGTGCCGGTGAATTAGATTTGGTGATCACCTCCGACATTCAGCCGCGCAATGAAGTCCATTTTGAACCCTTGTTTGATTTTGAAATGCGCTTGATTGTGTCCCCGCAATCCCCTCTGGCCAGCAAAGCCGTTATTACGCCAGATGATTTGATCGATCAAACCATGATGACGTATCCGGTGCAGAAAAACCGTCTCGATGTGGTGAAGCACTTTTTGCAACCGGCAGGCGTGGAACCCGCGAATTGGAAACAAGCCGATAATACCTTGATGTTGATCCAGATGGTGTCGGCAGGATTAGGGGTGGCAGCGCTACCTAATTGGGCAGTGTATGACTTTGCCCGCCAAGGCTTGATTGTGAGTAAACCACTCGGGGAAGGATTATGGCGTCGGTTGTTTGCCGCTATTCGCGCATCAGAACGTGAGCGACATTACTTGTCGGCCTTCTTTGCAACGGCCAAACAGCAGTGCCAAACCCATTTAGAAGGCATTAAGGCGGCATAACCAATACGCAATACGTTTGGTCATACCGCCTTAATGATCGCAACAGATAGCCGGGGCAATGGCGATCACATAACCGCTATTCGCCCCGCTTATCTTTACATTAATCGATTATTTAAATTGATTGTTGATGGGATCGTAATGGTAGCCCATGGCTTCCATTTTTTCGCTAAGCTCATCAAAATCGAGTTCATAACGGCTGACAAGCTCTTCAACGGTGGAGCATTCCAGGCGAAGTCGTTCATTCACGATCCCCAGAACAATGTTCCCATCCATGCCCAATAAATTGGTGATCTCCATGCCTACCTCCTTGCTAACGTGACGTTACTCAGTAAGCATAGACAGGATCATTAGGAAAGAAAAAGCCGCCCGTCACAGTTTACAAGCTTGCTGTCACCATGCAGTCACTTAGACAGCCATGATCAACACAGACTCAAAATACGCTGAACCCACCAACAGCACCGCCGCTGCCAGTAATTGCCAACGGTTAACGGTCTTGGCACTCAGTAAATGCATCGCCCATACCAGCAATGCCGCCACTAAGCACACTAATGCCGCAATCATGGTGCCCACCATGGCCTGCGCCTGCGCATCACCCAATTGCATCGCCACCCATAACAGGCACAACACGCTGAGGATTGCACTCGCTACGCCCGCAAACGGCAATAAACGGTGGAACGCTTGTAAACGGGTACGCGCTTGCGTCAATAACAGGTGCGCCAACAATGCCCCAAACAATGGAATAGCCATCAGGCTTAGTACCGCCACAGGCAGCGATAGGCTTGCCGCAGTCATTAACCATACCACCGCCGCCAAACCGTCAGCCGCATAAAACACGTTAAGCGGCCCTGCATCACGGGTTTTGCCCGTTTTCACCTTCATAGTGAAATACGCCAAGGCCAGCAACGGCAATACCGCCAGCGGTTGGAAGATGGTCGCGATCAACCATCCCACCAGCAAGATCGGCAAGGTTTTATGGACACGGCCACGCTGGCCGGGGCAGATCTCCCCTTTCGTGAGTACCATCGTCAAAACAAGTTGGGCGCCGAGCAGCGCGGGGATCAAAAAGGGTAAACCTACGTTCATGGAGTGTGATCTTAAAATGCGAAAAAAAGAGCGGCGATAATACCAACTCCCTTCCCTGATACCAAATAGCACCGGCATTTTCGAGAGATAGGTCATTGGCAATCCCACCTGACACATTGCTCACTCGACAAGTTGCTCACCATTCGCGCATATTCGTACCAAACGCACAGAAATGAAAATCAAAATGCTCGAACGCTCATAATTGCGCTTTTGATCACCAAACAATCGGGGCTGAAATGGCATATTGCTGAGCATATTGAAAAGGAAGACACCCTTTCCTGATCCACGAACCAAACAATAAGCGAAAACGAACATGACTAGTTGGTTTGAAACAGATGTTGTGATTATCGGCGGCGGCGCGACGGGAACAGGCATCATGCGTGACTGTGCACTGCGAGGGATCCGCTGTATCTTAGTCGAGAAAGATGACCTTGCGTCCGGCACGACCGGGCGTAACCACGGCCTGCTCCACTCTGGCGCCCGTTATGCCGTCACCGATCAGGAATCGGCCAAAGAATGCATTCAAGAAAACCGCATTCTGAAAAAGATTGCTCGCCATTGTGTTGAAGACACCCAAGGCTTGTTCATTTCACTGCCAGACGACGATCTGGATTTCCAGAAAACCTTTATGTCCGCCTGCCAGCAAGCAGATATCAACGTCGAACAACTCAGCCCACAAGACGCCTTGCGCCTTGAGCCTAACTGTAACCCAGCCATGATTGGCGCCGTCAAAGTGCCCGATGGCACATTAGATCCTTTCCGCTTATCCGCATCCAATGTGATTGATGCGGTCGAGCACGGGGCAAAGTTGTTCAACCACACCCATGTTACGGGCTTGATCCGTGAAGGTGCGACCGTGTGTGGCGTGCATTGTTTGGATTTAAAAACCGGTCAACGTATTGAGATCCGCGCCAAGCAAGTGGTTAACGCGGCAGGGATCTGGGGGCAGCAAATTTGTGAATATGGCGATCTGTCCATCAAAATGTTCCCCGCAAAAGGATCACTCTTGATCTTGGATTACCGCATCAATAATTTGGTGATCAACCGCTGCCGTAAGCCATCTGACGCCGACATTCTGGTGCCGGGTGACACCATCTCGTTAATCGGTACCACCTCTGAGCGTATCGACTATGACAAGATCGATAACCTCCACGTCACCAGTAAAGAAATCGACATTCTGCTGGCAGAAGGCACCAAATTGGCGCCCATCATGGCCAATACACGCGTATTGCGCGCGTATGCAGGCGTACGTCCTTTGGTGGCCGTCGATGGCGATACCAGTGGCCGTAATATCAGTCGCGGTATTGTGTTGCTTGATCACGCCGAACGTGATGGTCTTGATGGCTTCATCACGATTACCGGCGGTAAGCTGATGACCTACCGCATGATGGCGGAATGGACAACAGACTTAGTCGCGAAAAAGCTCGGCAATACCCAACCGTGTATCACCCACGAAAAGCCGCTACCCGGTTCTGAACAAGCGAAACCCAAGAAAGCCCCTACCGCCAGCTTAGCGAAACCCGTTTACCAATCCGCCTTGTATCGTCACGGCGAACGCGCTGAAAAATTCTTGAGTAACGACAAGAAAAGCCAAGCGGTGATCTGTGAATGTGAAATGGTGACATGCGGCGAAGTGGAATACGCCATTAAAGATCTTGATGTCCATAACTTGGTTGATTTACGCCGCCGTACCCGTATCGGTATGGGGCCATGCCAAGGCGAATTATGCTCTTACCGTGCGGCTGGCCTGTTCTCTGAATTTGGTAAGAAGACCGGTAACCAAGCCAGTCACCTGTTAGAAGAATTTTTAGAAGAACGCTGGAAAGGCATTAAGCCGGTATTCTGGGGCGATGCCCTGCGCGAAGGCGAATTCACCTACTGGATTTACGAAGGTCTGTTTGGGGTCAGTGATTTACCTGAGCAACAAAGCCACAACGTTCACCCATCTACCCAAACAGCCACACCTGCAACGGACGAGGAAACAGCATGAAATTTGATAGCATCATCATCGGTGGCGGTGTCGCCGGCCTGAGTTGTGCCATCCGTTGCGTAGAAAGTGGCATGAAAACCGCCGTGATTACCGCCGGACAAAGTGCCATGCACTTTTCTTCTGGCTCGATTGATGTACTGAGCCGTTTACCCAATGGCGACGCCGTCACTGCCCCTTTCGCTGCGTTTCCAGTACTCGCTGAACAATGCCCTGACCACCCTTACAGCAAAATCGGAGTGGAAGCATGCCGCGAGGCCATCGACTGGTATCAGGCTATGATGGAAGAATCTGGCGTATACTTAACGGCGCAAGATGATGACACCAACCATTACCGCGTCACACCGATGGGCACTTTCCGCTCAACCTGGCTGTCACAGCAAACCGTGCACCAGTTCCCGATGCAGAAACTGGCCGAAGGCATCAATACACTGGCATTGGTGACGGTTGACGGATTCCGGGATTTTCAACCGCAATTGGCCGCCAGCAACTTGGCCGCCCTTGACGCTTTCCGTGATGTAAAAATCAAAACCGCTAACGTGGAATTGCCGGATTTTGAAACCATGCAGCGTAACCCGTGTGAGTTCCGCTCTATCGATATCTCTCGTGTGTTGAAAGACGAAACCAAATTGCATGCCTTTGCGAAATCCTTGATCCAACAAGTGGGCAAAGCGGACTTGGTGATCTTACCGGCCATTTTTGGTAACGGTGACGGTGCAGCCACGATAAAGCTGCTGGAAGGCCTGACGGGGTTCTCCATTTGTGAGATCCCAACTATGCCCCCTTCACTGCTGGGGATCCGCCTTGAAGAAACCATGAAGTCCCACTTCAAACAACTCGGCGGCTTATTGCTGATGGGCGATGAAGTGCAAGGCGGTGACATTGAAAACGGCCAACTCAAGCGTATTTACACCCGTCACCATGAAGACATTGCGCTTGCGGCCGATCATTTCCTGATCGCCAGCGGCAGCTTTTTCAGCAAAGGCCTAAAAGCCGAGCGTCACTGTGTGACCGAGCCGATTTTTGGTCTCGATATCACGGATACCCCGCACCGCGATCACTGGTATCAACCCCAGTTTTTCAGCCCAAGCAGCCACCCGTTCATGAAGATGGGCGTGGCGTGCACCGCCAATCTGAACCCGACGATGGCCGGTAATACAATCTCTAACCTGTATTGTGCGGGGGCGATCCTGGCTCACTACGATCCGGTACAGGAAGGTTCTGGTTCCGGCGTGGCCATTTCAACCGGCCACTATGTCGCCCAACAGATGATCCGTGCACATAACAGTAAGATCGGCACACAAGAAAGGACACACGCATGAGCCTGATTAAAAAAGACACCAGTTTCGATCAATGCATTAAATGCACCGTGTGTACGGTTTACTGTCCGGTCGCCAAAGCCAACCCGCATTATCCTGGCCCGAAACAGTGTGGTCCCGATGGCGAACGCTTGCGTATTAAAAGCCCTGACTTTTATGACGAAACACTCAAGCTCTGCACCAACTGCAAGCGTTGTGAAACCGCGTGTCCGTCGGGGGTGAAAATCGGTGACATGATCGCTGTCGCCCGTGATGAGCACGCCAAGCTACCGATGAACATCAAGACGGTTCGTGACTTTGTTCTGAGCCACACGGATATGATGGGCTCCATGGCCACGCCGTTCGCCCCGATCGTGAATACCATTACCGGGCTCAAACCGGTCAAAACGCTGATGCACAAAACCATTGGGGTGCATGATCACAAGAGCTTGCCGAAGTACTCACACGGTACGTTTCGTCGTTGGTACAAACAAAACTGCACCAGCCAAGCCCTGTACCCAAAACAGGTACACTATTTCCACGGCTGTTACGTGAACTATAACCACCCGCAACTGGGCAAAGATTTTGTCAACGTGATGAATGCCATGAGCATTGGGGTGCAACTGCTGGACAAAGAAAAGTGCTGTGGAGTACCGCTGATCGCCAACGGTTTCTTTGATAAAGCGAAGAAAAATGCCCGTTTGAACGTGAAAAATTTCTCGGCCGCGATTGAAAAATACGACAGCCAAATTGTCTCAACCTCTTCGACCTGTTCGTTCACCTTGAAAGAGGAATACCCGAACGTATTGAAGATCGACAACAGCGGCGTGGCTGATCGCATTGAATACGTCACGCGCTTTTTGTTAAAGCAATTCATGAACGGCAATGCGCCGAAGATGAAGCCAATCAACAAAAAAATTGTGTATCACACACCGTGTCACCTTGAGCGTACGGGCGGCAGCTTATATACCATTGAACTACTGAAAATGATCCCAGGCTTGGAAGTGACCGTGCTGGACAGCCAATGTTGTGGCTTAGCAGGCACCTATGGCTTTAAGACCGAAAACTACGAAACCTCCATGGCGATTGGTAACGATCTGTTCAAGCAAATCAAACGGGCCAAAGCCGATTTTGCGATTACCGATTGCGAAACCTGTAAGTGGCAAATTGAAGAAAACACCGATTTGGACACCATCCATCCGGTTTCTTTGCTAGCGATGGCGCTGGCCTGATCCGCGCTAGAGTGAGCGTTGCCTCGCGCTAACCAACAAAGCCATTCGTCATCGGTATCAAACCAGACGAATGGCTTACTTTTCTATCGTTTCAGGATCGTTTCAATCTCGCTTCAACGCTGCGGTTAACGTTTTAGATTATCCGCCATGGTCTCAGTTAACACATTATCCGGATCACCCGATAGCTCCCACACGAACATCCCCGCATATTTGTTCTTCTTTACCCAATCCGCTTTAGCTTTTATCGAGCGCATATCTTCATAAGTAATAAACACTTTTTTCTTCGGATGCCACAAAAACGGCGCATGAGCTTTTTCATCATACCCATTCTCGTAACCATCCTTCACTGTGTAGTTACGTACTAAATCCCAGTACATGAAATATCCCGGCTCTTTCGGGTCGGTGCCGAATGTCGCGCCTTTTTCTGATACTAAATCAGAAGCTAACGACTGGCCATCAAACCCTTTGGTACCTTCCCAGCCACGGCCATAATACGCCGCACCGACAACGAGTTTGTCTTTCGGGATCCCCAAGGCGACCATTTTTTCAATGAACACATCCGTTCCCATGCCCCACCAGCCATCTGGCGTGGCATGCAAGTTCGTCAAATGGCCCGTTTGCTGCCCCCACCCGCCAAGGTAGTCATAGGTCATGGCAAACATGTTGTTCATCAATGGCGCGACCGCCGCCCAGTCAATCCCTTCCGCTTTGGCACCCACGCCGACAGCCGTGGACAACTCATACTCACGCTGTGTTTTCGCCGACAAGGCATCAAGCTCTGCACGCAACGACTTCACTAAGTGAGTGTACGCGTCTTTTTCGAGGGCTTTTTGTGCATCGGTCAGTTTGGTTTCAGGATTCCATGGCGAGGTTGTTAACCCACCACCACCCGGGTATTCCCAATCCAGATCGATCCCATCGAAGAAGTCATACTGCGCAATCAATGCCACCGCCGTACGTGAGAAATGCTCAATCGCCGCCTTGTCTTTCGCCATCGCATGGAAAGGTTCTGACATGGTCCAACCGCCAAACGACGGTAAAATACGCACATTAGGGTGCGCGGCTTTCAGATCTTTTAACTGAGCAAAGTGTCCTTTGTAATCAACTCGGGCGTTAACGGGGCCAAAGTCATGCTCCAGCGCCGCTTTTTGATCGACAATAATCGCCGAGAACGGCTGTTTATCTTTGCAGGCTTGTGCCACTTGCTGTTGTACTTTCTTACTCGCGCCATCGTGAGGTCCACACATACTCAAAAAGGCGTAGATAATATGGCTGAGTTTGTCAGCGGGTATATCATCCACGGTATAGGGGTTTTGTTCATTGTCATACTGCCAATCAGCAAAGTAGCCCGCCACAACCGGGGCTGGTGCCGATGGCGCAGTTTGTGCCATTACAGTGGGCACCATGAGCAATGAGGCGACTGCCAGTGATACTGCCGTTTTCATGACGCTTTCCTTCTCATCGTTATTATTGCACGGGCCAGTGTAACGGCTGGTTAGCTTGTTTTTTGTACAAAACCCCCATTTTGGTGTGATACCTTTAATGAGCCATCAGAAATGCGACACGCTATGACGTTATTGATTGATGAGAAAAGAGTTACATATCAATATGTGATGCAATCCATTTCATCACGCCCTGACACAAAACGTTAACAACAAAATAAAACCGCAACATCCCCTTCACACGCAAATCCCTCATAGCTCTATCTTGCACAAACACAACCTTTTATTTACAACCACTTGAATTGAAATTGTTTGAAATATGGTCAAACATTACTGTTTAACTGACCCTATACAGACAAAAATCAATTCATTTTCATTTTTGTCGCACAAGCCTAACAAGCTGCTAAAAATACTGTTTAAGATCATAAAGAAGCGGAATTTTTGTCGAGCGGGGCAATCTTTTCCGATAGATTTATCGGTAGTTTATTTGTAAGCAAGTACGTCATACTGACATATTTTGACTTATTCCATCAGTATTAATGGTTAAAGAGGATGTTTTACCATGTTGGAGCTATTTATTGGCCTAGCGGTCACAATTGCCGTTGGCTACTTCATTATCAAGGGATATAAAGCCGCTGGGGTGCTGCTCACCGCGGGTTTACTACTGCTTCTCATCACCGGCTTGCTGGGCTATGACGTTTTACCTGCCAGCATTAAAACCACCGGCAACTTCGTGACTGACTCGCTGGAATACATCAAATACATGTTGCAAAACCGCGGGGGCGGTTTGGGCATGCAAATCATGTTGTTGTGTGGCTTTGCCTCTTACATGACGCACATTGGTGCCAATAACGTCGTGGTGAAACAATTCTCAAAGCCTCTGTCTATCATTAAATCACCTTACACCTTGCTGGTTGCGGCATACATCGTGGCGTGTTTGATGTCGTTGGCGGTCAGCTCAGCAACGGGCCTTGGCGTGCTATTAATGGCGACCTTGTTCCCAATGATGACAGCAATGGGGATTTCACGCCCCGCAGCCGTTGCGGTTTGTGCCTCACCGGCCGCAATTATTCTGTCTCCAACGTCTGGCGATGTGATTGTCGCAGCCGAAAAATCTGGACTTCCCCTGCACGTTTTTGCCGTTGAAACCGTTCTGCCGGTTTCAATCTGTGCCATTATCGTGATGGCAGCCGCCGCGTTCTTCTGGAATAAGTTTTTGGATAAGCGCGAAAATATCGTGATGGAAAAAGTCGATATTTCAGAAATGGAAGTGAAAGCCCCTGCTTACTACTCTATTTTACCCTTCCTGCCTATCATCGGTGTCTTCGCTTTCAATGGTGAAACCATCCCAGGCCTGACACTGGATATTTACACCATCGTGGTCATGTCTATCGTGATTGGCGCGCTGGTAGATTACGTCACCAAGCGTTTCAACGGTAAACAAACGCTGGAAGATTTGGAATCCTGCTACCAAGGCATGGCCGAAGCGTTTAAAGGCGTGGTGATGCTATTGGTTGCTGCCGGTGTGTTTGCGCAAGGTCTGATGTCTATCGGTGCGATTGATAACCTGATTGGCTTAGCTGAATCTGCCGGTGCTGGTGGGTTTGCGCTGATGCTATTGCTAACAGGCCTAACCGTTGCGGCTGCCATTGCAACAGGTTCAGGTAACGCGCCTTTCTACGCGTTCGTAGAATTGGCTCCTGCACTGGCTGGTAAGATGGGCTTGAGCCCAGCGTTCTTGATCATCCCAATGCTGCAAGCCTCTAATCTGGGCCGTACTATTTCACCGGTATCGGGTGTTATCGTTGCGACCTCAGGTATGGGTAACGTCAGCCCGTTTGAAGTAGTGAAACGTACCTCTGTGCCGGTTTTGTGTGGCCTGCTGACCGTGATTATCGGCACTATGGTGTTGGTACCAATGCACGCTTAATATCGTTTTGGTACCCATTAACGGTCAAAAAATAATAAAGGAGGCTTTGGCCTCCTTTATTATTTTCCTATTCTTCACGTCTTTCTTTACTCGCTGCTTTTCTTCCTATTGCCCTTTTTTGTCATGGCTGTAATAACACCGTGAATTCGACTATCTGAGCACTTGTTCTGTTAGCCGGTAAATAGGTTCGCTAAAATAAAAAATCGACCTTAACATTATTAAGGTCGATTTGAGCGTTAACGAGAAATCGCTGACTAACCACAAACTATGTATCGTCAGCTTTTCTTTTATTCGCTGTTACTTACTAACGAAAGTTACTTACCAACAAAACCATTGTAAAGCATGTACAGGTGAGCCGCTGACCATGAGAAGTTATTCGCGCCTTGCACCTCGCCCGTCTCTGGGTTGTAGTTCTCTTGAATTGGCGTTGATTCCGTTAAACCTTCAGCGTTAGCAAACAGTTTATCAACCATCTCACGCGCTTCAGCACCGTAACCGTAGTTATCAAGACCACGTACACCGAAGTAGAACTGATCAAGCCAGACACGACCACGCCAATAAACATCCGGACCGTATGCAGGGTTGCCCGTGCCCGCCGTACTCAATGGGATCTTAAGCTCCGTCTCTCCCACAAAGCTAAACTCACCATCAATCAAATGCTTCGCAACCGCTGCTGCATTCTCTTTCGTCGCTGCTTTGTTAAACAGCGGCGACCAACCTTCGGTGTTTTTACCACGAGCAACAATGTGTGAGCCCGCACAATTAATAGGTGTTTGAGCGTTAAACTCTGTCACAACAGGTACTGTATTTTCAATCTTGATATCGTAGAAGAAACCCGATGCGTTGTACGGGTCTGCACCACCTTTCGCATCGTAGAACATACATTGGTTGATGTAGTTCTTCGTGTAAGCCGCAAAGTCATTGTAATGCTTAGCTTCAGCCGTCTTACCAAGGATCGTCGCGATTTCTGCCAGGTACAAGTTGTCTGAGTACCAGTATGAGGCTTGGTCAACCGACTCCTGATCAATGGTGTAACCTTTCAGCGCGTTATTCTGTGGATCACGCACTTCTGTTACGCGTAATTCCCAATCTTTTGACGCAGCAGCTAAATCACCGTTGTAACGTTCTTCTGCATAAGCTTGTAGCTGATCTTCATAGATAAAGCCGAATGTTGCTGCGTTATCACGCCCTGACTCCCACCCTGCTGCGGTTTTAACTGGAATCTCCATGTTTGCTGGTGTCGCCAAGCCGTTATCAAGCACGTGGTTGTACTCTTCTAAACCACCAATAGCGTGCTTTTCACCTTCAGTCACATAAAACTTCATCGCATCTTCGCTATTATCACCTTGATAATCCTGTGAGCCGATCTCGTCGCCCATAATGGTGTGAATAGGGTCTTTCGCAGCCCCATATTCAGGAATACCGTTATGGTTAGTATCACGGTTACTCTTCCACCAGTCGTGGTAAGCCACGAGTTTAGGGTACATTTCTTCCAGCCAAGCTTTCGCTTCTTCTGGACGGTCATGTTCCGTAATCAACGCGTTGTACACTTCCATAACAGCCCACGCGGCCAGTGACGGCTTCGTGTTACGTTCGTTCCAGTTAAGACCGTTGGTCGCCAATGGGTGCGCAGCCTTATACTCCTCAGACATCGCATTCCAGCGATCTTCGGGTAAGTTATAGGTCACGACATCCAGCAAGTAACCTTCATCCCAAGGACGCACCACGTCATCGGCTTTGACTTGGTATTGGAATACAGTACGGATGTTTTCCATCGCCACATCAGGGTTAAAGTGCGCCATTGCGTATGCTTGCTTCCATGTATCCCACGGCCATGTCATGTTGCCTGAGAAGTAAGGTGCAGTCACTGACGGCGTCACGGTATCATGACTAATCGCACCCGCCTCACCACGCCAATTAGAGTGCAATGTCTCGATTGCTTTAACGGCAACAAACTCTTGTGCTTTCGTTGCTTTATCATTGGTCAAACCTTTCTCAAGGTACCCTTCCCAGCGCTGAGCGGATTTATTCATCTGCTCCACGGGATTTAGCATCAGATCAGAAAGAGTGGCCACTTCACGCGCTTCTTCCTTCGAGTCTTGAACGTGAGTAAAAGCTGTATTTATTGCGATTGTCGATGCATTACCCAGTTTCGCAGATTGCACATAAGAAGAAGAACCGGATTCATCATTCGCGGTGATTGTCGTGTTGCCGTCATGCTGAACAGAGCGCGTGACAATAAACTTGGAATCACCAGAGGTGAGTAACGACCAAGAATTTCGCACGGCACCGAATGACACCTCAATACCATCGCGGGTTTCTTTTATTGCACGCTCATAAGTTGGATATGCTTCTATGACCGTCTTATTTGTACCATCATCAGACAATGAAAAACCAGACTCATTCTGATAGTAGTTATCCATAAGAGAACCACCCCAAACAGCGCCTAACATTAAGTTATTTGGGTTATCAATCGTTACATTGACCATGGATGTTCGGTCAGAAACAAAACGCATTGTCAGCTTCGCAGTTACACCCTGTTCGCCGGTGTAATTTTGGATTAGAGCACCTGCAATTGAATATGCCTCTGTTAATACTAATTTAACAGGCTTGTCGTCTAGCAATAATGTCAGCGCGTCAAAACGACTGGCCATATAATGGACATATTCTTCCGTCAATAAAGCCACAGAACCTAAAGCAATTGAGCTATCTTGTACCTTTTTTGGATCATCTAAAGTATGGCCATGCCATGACCCGTGATCGAATAAAGGAATATACTCAAGATGACCATGAGCAAGATCCCGTAAAGCAACCGGATTACCAATACGATTAATTGTGTTTTTAAAATCAGATGCTTTTAGACTGCTYTCTGGTGTGAGTTTTTCACTGTTTTTTGATGATTCATTGTTATCGTTATTACAACCAGAAAGAGAAATAGCCATACCAATAGATAAAGCTAAAAGTGTTTTATTAATATACATGAACATTTGCCTAATTAAGATGTATCCATAAAGGATTGAGATTGTAAATATAGCAACAGAACAACATGTAAAATCGGACTCATTGGGGGAAGTGAACCTGATAATTCAGAAAATAAACATGATATAAAACACATATCAATTTACATTCTGACCATGTTTGTTTAGTTACAAACTTCGCATCTTATTTGCCATTCTCATTTTTTAAGCCAAAAAAGAATAACCTGATTATTTAAATTCCATCATTACATAGATCACAGTTTAGCGAACTGAAACCCTCCTAATATAAATAGTTAGATTCTCCTTCAGATTAAAAACCAAACAAATAATATTTTATTGACAATAGTGTTTTTTAACTATCAGGGTATTTGCTTCTGTTGCATATTCATTTCACGAATAACAGGCGTGAACCAAAGCCTATTTTCGCCCCCTGCCTCTCTACCGTATGTAATGATACTGAACACCATGCACATAAAAATCGGCCCTTCATTCTATTTTCCTCCCTGTTAGACAAAGCGCGCTCTATACTTTACAGCCAAGTGAATATCACGCGGTTCAAACACAATAATGACAGGGCAAGCCCCTTAATCCTTAATGAAAGAAGGGTTAATAAGCCACCAGCCCAGAAGGGATAAGGGCTAGATAGTTGTTTTGCTAAGGGCTATAATTCCCGCCTTCAAAAATTGAGGTCAAAATATGCACACTGAAGTAACTCCTATTAACAGCTATCCTAAATACTGGGCAGAATGCTACGGTACGGCGCCTTTCCTGCCGACCTCTCGCGCAGAAATGGACGCCCTTGGCTGGGATAGCTGCGACATTATTATCGTTACCGGTGATGCGTATGTTGACCACCCTAGCTTTGGTATGGCGGTGATTGGCCGCTTGCTCGAATCACAAGGCTTCCGTGTGGGTATCATTGCCCAGCCTGAATGGCAAAACAAAGATGCCTTCATGGCACTGGGTAAGCCGAACCTGTTCTTCGGTATTACTGCCGGTAACATGGATTCCATGATCAACCGCTACACCGCTGACCGTAAACTGCGTCACGATGATGCCTATACCCCTAACAATGAAGGCGGTAAGCGCCCTGACCGCGCGGTATTGGTGTATTCACAGCGCTGTCGTGAAGCCTATAAAGATGCGCCTGTTGTACTGGGCGGGATCGAAGCGAGCTTACGCCGCCTTGCGCATTATGATTACTGGTCAGACAAAGTCCGTCGCTCAGTATTAATGGATGCCAAAGCCGATATTTTGCTGTTTGGTAACGCCGAACGCGCATTGGTGGAAGTGGCTCACCGTCTTTCCCATGGCGAAGACGTGAAGACGCTAACCGGCATTGCGGGCACAGCGGTAATGATGAAAGCGATCCCTGAGCACTATAAAGAGATTGACTCATCACGCATTGAAAAACCGGGCCGCCCGATGGTCATGCAAAACCCGTATGCCACCGAAGAAACGTGCGCCACCAATAAAGAAGAGAAAAAAGAGCAGGCACAAGTGGTGCATGTTCGCCCATCTCGCCACGATGCTGCGACCACCGTCGTACGTTTGCCTTCTTATGAAAAACTGGCAAACGACCGTATTTTGTATGCACACGCAAGCCGTGTGATGCACTTGGAAACCAACCCTTATTCTGGACGCGCACTGGTACAAAAACATGCCGACCGTGAATTGTGGATAAACCGTGCACCTATTCCGTTGACCACAGAAGAAATGGACTTTGTGTTCGGGTTACCGTTTGCACGAGTACCACACCCAGGCTACGGCAAAGCAAAAATTCCGGCTTATGACATGATCAAAACGTCGGTCAATATCATGCGTGGCTGTTTTGGTGGCTGTTCATTCTGTTCTATCACCGAACACGAAGGGCGTATTATTCAAAACCGTTCACAAGCATCGATTTTGAACGAACTCGAAGAAATTCGCGATAAAGTCCCTGGTTTTACCGGCACAATCTCTGACTTAGGCGGCCCAACAGCGAACATGTATCGCCTTGGCTGTTCAGACGACAGAGCTGAAGCCAACTGCCGCCGTCCTTCGTGCATTTTCCCGAAGATCTGTGAAAAGCTAAATACGGATCACCGCCATACGATTGATTTGTACCGTAATGCCCGTAACGTGAAAGGCATTAAGAAAATCATGATCGCCTCTGGCGTACGTTATGACTTGGCGGTGGAATCACCAGAGTATGTGCGTGAATTGGTGACACACCACGTGGGCGGTTATTTAAAAATTGCCCCAGAGCACACAGAAAAAGGCACGCTGGATCTGATGATGAAGCCGGGCATGGGCACCTATGACCGCTTCAAAAACATGTTTGAAAAATACAGTGCGGAAGCGGGTAAAAAGCAATACTTGATCCCTTACTTCATTTCGGCGCACCCAGGTTCCACCGATGACGACATGCTGAATTTGGCGCTGTGGTTGAAGCAGAACGAATACCAGTGTGATCAGGTACAGAACTTCTACCCATCTCCGATGTGTAACGCGACAGCCATGTACCATTCGGAAACAAACCCATTGAAGCGCGTGAAATACAAAAAGCGTGAAGATTTGTTTGTTGCCAAAGGTGAACGTCAACGTCGCTTGCACAAAGCCTTGTTGCGTTACCATGACCCACTGAACTGGCCGTTGATCCGTGAAGCTTTGGTCAACATGGGTAAGAAGCACTTGATTGGTGATCGTGCCAACTGTTTGGTGCCTGCTGAAGGTAGCGAAGCGGAATTGACGCCAGCAGAGCGTCGTGGCTCAGGCCGTCACGGTGCGAAGCGTTTCGCGACGAAACACCCGAATCAGCCGGATATCCGTAAAGACGGCAAGCGCGGCGGTCAATCGTCTAACCGAAACCACGCGGGTAATCATCACGCAGACACGAACAAACCTGCTGGTGCTGGCAAAGGTAAACCGGGGCAACGCGCAGGTGCGGGGACGGGAACAAGCACAGGGAACAAGCCATCCGGTCAAGGCAAAGTACGCAGCCAAGGTAATGGCAGTGGCAACCAAAACGCCACTCAGAACAAGGGCAATCGCCCGCAACGCAGTAACGGGAAACCCGCAGGCCAACGCCAAGGCGGCGGTCAAGGTCGCACTCAAGGTAGTGGTGCTCAAGGTAGTAAACCGAGCCATTCACGCGCGCGATAATCACGCTCATGCGTCGTGACTTAAACGGCCATTCAGCCAAACATAACACTCAACAGCCCGCCTCTCGCGGGCTGTTTTTTTATCGTGCTCTCGGTGCTATCGAGGTATAGCTACCAAGGTATCGCTATCGCATCAACTCATAAGCCATCACACCCACGATATACAGCACAGCTAACAGCCCTAATCCCAATACGAATTTCATCTGTGATCTCTCATCTAAATATTTCATCACCAGCCCGCCGACCAGTAACAATAGGACAATAACCGCCAGTTTAATCATCTTCGACTCCTTGATTGAGTGCTCACTCACCGCAAGCCTACCGACAACTTACCGATATACCCACCCTATCAATAAACGGCTCAGTTTGTCTGCGCGATGACACTTATTTCGCTTTTAGATCAAAATAAACAATCCCGCCCAATAAAAAAGCGATGGATAACCATCGCTCTCTGTTTTGCTTCTGTTCGTTACCTTGTTAAGCCTTGCACACTCGGCCTGTCTTAGATTTTAAACATCGGGTAATTTTTCAATTCAGGGATCAAAGTTTGAAGCTTCTGCTCTTCTTCCGCCAATGCTTTCACATCACCACATACCTCATCAGCCTGTTTCGCCACGACTTTTGAACGTTCCGTTATGGTGGTTTGCATCCGCGTTTTCAAATCCAGCATCTTTTGCTGGAACTCGGTGAAGTTCAGCTCGCCGTCTTTCATCTCAGCCGTTAATGCTGCGAACATGGCCGCCATTGATTCAGCACTCACATGCTTCATCGCCTGCTCAAACTCTTGTCGCCAATCGCTTTCAACCGTAGAAAAAATATCCGCGGGTAAAACAAACTGCCCCTCTGGATAAAATTTCGCTTTGGCTTGCTCGCTGTATTGGTTGATCAAGGCATGTGTGCCAGCAAAGGCTTCTTCGCCCCCTAAACTTGCGGCTAATTCCGTCACAACATCATTGGCAACAGCGACGCCATCATCCGCCAGTTCCGCCATTTTCGGTAAATATGCCTGCACATGTTCGCGGTAGGCTTCGACCGCTTTTTTCTGCGCGGCATCCAAATCCATTTTCTCGCCATTAATGAACAATTGATTATTTTCATCAATCACCACTTTTGCAGTGCCTTGCTGATATAACGCCACCTGTTTATCGTTGATATGGATATCATTGGGTACGTTAACTGGGCAACTTTGTGCTTGCACATTCAAAGACGCAGGCAACAGCAGTAGAGCGAGCCCTAACTTTTTCATCATCAATCTGTTTTCTTTTTGTATCGAGTCATCATGCATATACTTTCACACGATTACGACGCAGGGACAAGTGTTCTAACCCACCAGCCAATCCCCTGTTTGGCTCCACACCGTTATCGAAACAAGGGTTTATCCATCTTTTGTGACTGTGATGAGGATCTGTTACTCTACAGGCCTACTCCTGTCTAAGAAGAGTCACTGTGGAAAAAGTTGCCATTTTTGTTGATGTTCAAAACATCTACTACACCGTTAAAGATACGTATGGTTGTAATTTCGATTACAACGCCTTTTGGGCGGAAGCTACGCAAGGGCGGGACGTGGTGGCAGCCTTTGCCTACGCCATTCATCGTGGGGATGAGAAGCAGGGACAATTTCAAAATATCCTGCGTGGGATCGGGTTTGAGGTCAAACTCAAACCGTTTATTCAGCGCAGCGATGGCTCCGCCAAAGGAGACTGGGATGTGGGCATTACCTTGGATGTGATTGAACATGCCCCTTCTGTCGATCGTGTGATCTTGCTATCCGGTGACGGTGACTTTGATCTGCTGGTAGAGAAAGTGCAATCCAAATACGGAGTCGATGTCGAGATCTACGGTGTTCCAGGTCTAACAGCCGCTTCTTTAATCAATACCGCGAATCACTTCCGTGAAATTGAAGAGACGTTACTCCTTAATCGTAAATAGCGGTTAAACAAACAACGCCAAACAATCGTGACTGCGTCGTGCACGCACATAAAAAGGCGGTAAGTGAAAACTTACCGCCTTTTTTGATACTGATTATTCAGTGCCACTTTGCTTTGACCGCTCCGCTCAACAATGTGGCATCGCACCCAAGATTTTGTTGTCCTTAACATGACGAGCGGTTACTGCTTGTTCACGAGAAAGGGCACGTAACGTTTTCACCGCGCCCACCACCATTCTCATCGGAACCACAACAAAATACAGCGAAGCAATCACGACCATCGCGGGGTCTGCATACACGGCATACTCACCCAAACCGACATACGCCAAAACGGTAGCAACCACAAAGCCCATCATGACTGCCGCACTAATTACGGTATCCATCATCCACTGCTTTGATTCTGCAGCAATTAATGCTGAACCGGTACGCGCACCTTGGGATTTGATGATCCAGTACGTCGCCAAACAACCGACAATGTTCACCACACCGAACGCTAACGCCAAGCCGGTGTTCACCTCTCGACCACCAGCGCTGATAGCCTCAACCGCAGACGCTAACGAAATACCGCACATCAAGGTGATCACCAAGCCTTTAATGGCGATCACCGCAGGCTCTATCATCTTCACGTTAGTTTGCTGGCGCGCTTTAGGCGAGCGAATGTAACTGGCTGCTGCCAACGAAAGTACTGTCAGTGCCAAGCTCACCAAGGAGTAGGCACCGTCAAACACAATGACGAGAGAGCCCATCCATAAGCCTAAGCCAATGCCCATCAACGCAAACAGCAACGCTGACACTGTGGATAGCTGCAATAGTTTTCGTTCTAAAGATACATTACACTGCATATAAACCTCGAACCGACATGCTTTTCGTCAGTTACTTTTGAATTTCTTAATTTGATTCTCAGTTTACCGCCAAGGTTTACATTAGGATAATCACTGAGCGACCGGTTTTTCGTCGCTGAACGTACAGCGAGCTCCCTCTCATCCAGCACACCGTACGCTATCGCTTCATATTTGTTTTGTGGACTAATCATGAAAATCAGCCAACTCGAAATGTTTATCGAAACCAGTACATGCGGATCCATTGCGGAAGCAGCACGTAAATTAGGGAAAAGTCGTACCACCGTGAGTGCATCTCTCAGTGCATTGGAAGATGAATTAGGGGTGGCGCTGCTTGAACGTTCCGGCAACCAAGTGCTGCTAACCGAAATTGGCGAATCCATCAAAAACGACTGCGAACGTATCGCGATGATTGCAGGGGATATTCATGCGAAATGCCACCAGCACCACCAAGGGGTTGAGTCAGCACTGCGTATTGCCCGTGATGATGCCCTGCCCGAACCTTTCTGGCGCCAATTAGTGCATGACATGCGAATACAATTTCCCAATACCAGCGTGTCGGTCTACATGGCGCCACCGCCAGAATTGGATGAAATGGTGGAATTAGACATGGTGGATGTGGCCTATTGTTTGCTGCCAAACAGCGACAGTTTGCCGCATAACTACCACGGTAAGCTGGGACAAATTCGCATGATGTCGGTGGCGCACAGTTCGCATCCATTATGCCAACTGAGTAAAGTGGTCAGTGCTGACCTTGCTCGTTATACCGAATTTGCCTTAGCGGCCATTGATGAAGACGGGCTAAAAGCCGTTTCTCCCGCTTCCAGTAACTACATTGCCTTGCCTTTTTATGAACACCTGCGCAATGCGGTACTCGATGGCATTGGTTGGTCTAACGTGCCTTCTGTGTTGATCAACACCTACCTGCGTGACGGCACCGTAAAGGTGCTGAACCACTACCAAGCCATGAAATGGCAACCTTATGGGGTGATCCACAACAAGAACCGACCGCAAGGCACGCTAACGCAGTGGCTTGCAAATCAATTACAAACCTACCTCGATGACGAATCTCACTGATTCTCGTTCCCTGCTGCCTCTTCGTCGATAACACATGCTTTTGTGATGTTTGCCCAGTGTTTCGTTTGCCTGTGTCCGATCTTTTTACAGTCATCGGCCGACGAAGCGCAATGAAGCCCTCTATACTTTTCACGGGTCTTTAAACAGGAATCATCATCATGCTCAAGAAGTTAGTGGCAGAGTTCATTGGTACATTCTGGCTTGTACTCGGGGGGTGTGGCAGCGCCGTATTAGCGGCCGCTTTTCCTGATGTCGGCATTGGCTTATTAGGGGTGGCGCTGGCCTTCGGTTTGACCGTTGTCACCATGGCCTATGCGATTGGTCATATTTCCGGTTGCCACCTTAATCCCGCCGTCACCGTGGGGTTATGGTCAGGGGGACGTTTCCCGAGTGCAGAAGTGATCCCTTATATCATCGTCCAAGTACTGGGAGGGATTGCCGGGGCGTATGTGCTTTACATTATCGCCAGTGGTCAACCGGGATTCAGCTTGGCTGGCGGACTCGCGTCTAACGGTTACGGCGATCATTCCCCTGGTGGTTACGATCTCATGTCCGGTTTTATCATCGAAGTGGTCATGACGTTCATGTTCTTGATCGTCATTCTCGGTGCGACCCACAAATTGGCCACGCCCGCTATGGCTGGGCTCGCTATTGGCTTATGTTTAACCTTGATCCATTTGATCAGTATTCCTGTCACAAACACCTCGGTCAATCCAGCTCGAAGTACCGGCCCAGCAATTTTAGTGGGGGATTGGGCGATGTCGCAGCTCTGGTTGTTTTGGCTAGCGCCGATGATTGGCGCATTGATCGCCGGTGTGGTGTATCGCTGGCTCAGCCCCAACGACGAGTGATCACTGCGGATCAATGTTGATCTTTCTGATATAAAAAATGCGGCTTCAATAAGCCGCATTTTTATTGCTTCGTGTACAACAGCAAATGCTGTCGTTATGCGTGCCCGTTCAGGACCTGCAACAGTACTTGTGTCGGGTGCTTCATTTTGATTTTTTCAAAACGTTTCACTTGGCTGCGGCACGAATAACCGGTTGCCATACAGTGCGCCGGATCAAGCTGTTCGATATTCGGCTGCCAGCTTAAATCGTAGACACCGCGTGACATCTCGAGCTTGTCTTTCTCATGACCAAACGTACCCGCCATCCCACAACAACCTACCGCGACCGGCACTAATTTCGCGCCAAAGTGATGGAAAATACTCGCCCACTCTTTTTCTGCATTAGGTAGTTTAGTTTTCTCGGTACAATGGGCAAACAAATACCAGTCCGTCGTTCCCTGTGAGGTCGCCGCAGGGTGTGCTGGCAGTAATGTCCCCAGCCATTCATGTGCCGTCAGTACCTGAAAGTCCCCACGCTTATCCTCTAAGATCTCGGTATATTCATCGCGGTAACACAGCACCAAGGCTGGATCGACCCCGACCATTGGGATTTCAAGGTCAGCCAACTGATTTAAGAACGCCGCCGTATTGCTGGCAGTTTTGGCAAACTCACGCAAGAAGCCTTTAATGTGCTGCGCTTTACCGTTCGGTTTAAACGGCACAAGCACGGGCGTTTTACCCAGTTTTTCCGCTAACTGCACAAAGTCTGACACCACATCGGCATCGTAATAACTGGTGAACGGGTCTTGCACAATCAGCACATAGTCATCTTTTGCTTTTGCGGATAACGCTTGCAGCGCAGACAAATCAAACTGCGTGGCATCATGCCCTTTCAGCGTTGTTGCCAAGGTCGGCACAGACAGCGCTGGCATGTCTACATAACCAATGGTCTTTTCCGTTAATACCTGAGACCAACGCGGACGCATCACGGCATTAAACGCCACCGGTGCTTTGGCCATTAATGGCAAATAGCTTTCGACATAGGCAACCAAATAGTCCTTCACCGGACGCTGATAACGGCTGTAATAAATTTGCATGAAACGCGAGCGGAAACTCGGCACATCCACTTTAATGGGGCATTGACTCGCACACGCTTTACAAGCCAAACAGCCATTCATGGCATCCATCACTTCATGTGAGAAATCGTAAGATTGACGGTTTTTGCCGAAACTGTTTCTAAAGCGATCAATGATTTGCTTCACTGTCGGCGCTTTTTCCATCAGCTCTTTTTCTAATACTGTGGGATCGATGCCCTGCTCGGCAAGCTGACGTAACCATTCACGCACAAGGCCAGCACGGCCTTTCGGCGAATGACGACGATCGGCGGAAATCTTCATCGACGGGCACATCGGTGAGCTGGTGTCATAGTTAAAACACAACCCGTTACCGTTACATTCCATCGCTTGTTTAAAGCTGTCACGGACTTCAATCGGGATCTGACGGTCGTAATAGCCCCGTTTCACCCCATCGACTTGCACCAGTTCTGCCGTGCTGTCTAATGGCGTACAAATTTTCCCTGGGTTCATGCGGTTATCTGGATCAAACGCGGCTTTAATTCGGCGCAATTCGGTAAACAGTTCTTCGCCAAAAAAGGCGGGGCCGTATTCAGAACGGTAACCTTTGCCGTGTTCCCCCCACATCAAACCGCCGTATTTAGCGACTAACGTGACGACCTGATCGGAAATCGTCTTCATCAATAATTCTTGTTCGGGATCGCACAGATCCAACGCCGGACGCACGTGTAACACCCCAGCATCAACGTGACCGAACATCCCATAATTGAGCTGATAGCTGTCCAGTAACGTGCGGAACTCCGCAATGAAATCGGCGAGGTTTTCAGGCGGCACGCAAGTGTCTTCGGCAAAGGCCACCGGCTTTTTACTGCCTTTGGCCGCACCGAGTAATCCAACGGCTTTTTTCCGCATACCGTAAATTTTCTGAATGCCCGCCAGCTCATTACACACTTGATAGCCAATAATGCCATGCTGTTGCGCGGCAATCATGGCGTCTAATCGGGCGCACAATGCCGTCACGTGTTCTGCGTTTTCAGCCGGATCATTGCTGGCGTATTCCACCATGTTGATACCCAGCATGTCTTTGCCCGGCACATCTTCCAGCAAATCGCTCACGGTATGCCAGACGATATCTTGCTTGGCAAGGTTCAGCACACGAGAATCAATGGTTTCGACCGACAAGGCTTGTGCTTCCACCATCATCGGCGCATTGCGCAAGGCGGAATCAAAGCTGTCATATTTGATATTCACCAACGCCCGCGCTTTGGGGATTGGGGTGATATTCAGTTTTGCTTCGGCGATAAAGGCTAACGAACCTTCCGCACCACACAACAGGCGAGCGATATCGAAATGCTCAAGCGCATCATCAAACCCGTTTTTTAAATCATATCCGGTTAAGAAACGGTTTAAGGGGGGAAATTTATCGACAATTTGCTGGCGTTTATCACGACAAACGGCCGCTGCGGTTTTCAGTGCTTGGTTGGCCAGCGTGGATGTATCCGGTAGGGCAAGAATCGCGTCGTTACTCAGCACTTCCGTATCCAGCACGGAACCGTCCACCAGTACGGCTTTCAATGACAGGACATGATCGGAGGTTTTACCGTATTTCAATGACCCCTGACCGGAGGCGTCAGTATTGATCATACCGCCAATGGTCGCACGGTTACTGGTCGATAAATCCGGCGAAAAGAAGAAGCCCAAAGGGCGCAACGCATCATTCAGCTGATCTTTCACAACCCCGGTTTGTACCCGCACCCAGCCTTCTTCCGCGTTGATTTCCAACACTTGATTCATGTGGCGAGAAAGATCCACCACAATGCCTGGCGTTAATGACTGGCCATTGGTGCCGGTACCACCGCCGCGAGCAGAAAAAGTAATAGCGGTATGGGCGCTGTCTTGGACAGTGTGGCCCAGCGTCACCAGATCGTGATAATCACGCGGGAACACAACGGCTTGTGGTATTTGCTGATAGACACTGTTGTCTGTCGCGACCGCTAAACGGCTGGCATACGTCTGTTCAATGTCGCCCTTAAAGCCGGCATTGTCTAACGCATGAAGAAATGACAGAACCGCATCATCGGTACTGTCTTGATGAGTTAGTGCAGGTAACATTGCTCTCCTTGTCCAGTTTCCTGTCATATCCTATGACAACTGGCCTTCTCTATATCGGATGTGTGCTTCACTTTACCTCACCCATAGAGGGAAAAAAAGTGTGATGTTAAACAAGGAAATGTCCCGCACATCACATGATTACCTTTTTCTTTTCGCTGATCTACGCACGTAATCGACGATGTAGCCACGCCGTACCCGCCACTAACCACAGCGTAATCACTAAGCAACCGCTCGCTTTTATGCCGAGAACAATCAAGCTAACCGTGCTCTGCTCAGCAATATACTGTAAGGCGCCATACAAAATGCCAGTGATGCCTCCTATTATCACACAAGACAGTAACGCTTTCGGTACAGGTAATCCGGTCGATTCCGCCATCTGTTTAGACGCAAATTCCACCGATAAGAAGATCCCGAGCATCATCGCAAAAATGTAGGCTTGCGCGGGCACCAGCGTATAACTGGCAATAATGCCGACAGCCATGGTTAAGAACAGCCAAAACCAACGGTTATACAGATACGTTTGCAACGGTGGTTCGTGCGTGCGCCAAACAAGCAGTGACGACACGATCATGATGCCAAGCATCATGGTGATCACCACATCACTGATAAATTGCACCCCAAACCAAACGCGTGCTGCCCCTTGCCCAATAATCAGCAGTGCTACTATCACACCCACGATAATTTTCTGGAATGAGGGCGCCCGTTGTGTCATTACATGCCATACGCCCCCCCACAACAAGGTGGCCATCAAAGTGTGACCGCTCGGGAAACCGAAACCACTCGCATCAATGCGTTGCAGTTCTGGTAAGGCAAAAAAAGGACGCGGTGACGCAATACCGTGCTTCAGCAATGAAGTGGTAAACAAGCCAATTAACAATAGGAACAGTAACTCCACCAGCGGTTTTGTCCCCAAACAGCCCGCAGTTAAAACCACCACCAGCATGATAAACCACACTTCCCCGGGCAGATTCAACACATAAGCGATGGCTTCAAACACGACTTGCGCCAACGGCGGCCATTGTTCAACCGCGTGCTGAAAAGCCTGAATATGGCGAACTTCATATTGATGAAGCAGATTTATTTTGTCATCGAGCTGGTCATACTCCAGCACGTCACTATTGGGGGTTCGAGCCATCCAGCCCGGCAGCAATAATACATCCGATGCATACCGATAATCCGACGTGGTTACCTGTTGTGGATCAATCAAATACACTCGCTCAACTTCAGACGCAAAGTGTTTAGAAAACCACGATGCCACAATCGGGAAGCCACGTTTATCACGGAATGAAGATACCAGAATGGGGGATGTCGCTTGGCAAGCATAAATAGCCGCTCGACCACGGTATTGCAGTAAGTCACCCACATGCACTTGAATCCCCGATTCTTCCAATGCTTCTCGGGCCGCCGCTTCTTTCGGCGTATCCGGCTTATCGATATACCCCCCTGGCAACGACAGCTTTTTCGTGATCACTTCAGAAAGCATCACAATCTGATTATCATGGCGAATAATACATACCGCGCCAACAAGATCATCCCGTACCTGCGTTGAAGCCGTTTCACTGGCAGTAACCCAACTACTTAACAGGCACAAACACAGTACACACCACCAGCGAATGACTTCCATTGCCATGACCTACTCTACAAACCGGGTAAAAAACCATCTATGATGGAGAAAGAACTCAGGTAGCAATATTGCTAACTCATTGACTATCATATCTGTTTTTTGCTGACAGGGGCAATCGATTGCCGCCTTTCAACCGTCATTACGTCAAATACATTGCCACAACGTCAAGGATTTACATGTCAGCACCGCTTTCTTCTGACCCGTCGCCTCCCGCTCTCGCTGTCGATTATTATCGCACCAACTTTCTGACGCTCATTCATACGGTGCAGGCTCAATATGACGACTTACTCACGCCAGATGAACGCGAGTGGTTAATCACCTTTCTCGCCTTGCCTCTTAATAGCCAATGCTTGTACTTGCGGTTACTCACACGAAAAGGGCCGCTCTTTCGCTTATACAAACTGGACTATGATGAAATTCCTGACCGTGACGTGGCCGCTCAGCACCTCGCCGATGCTGGCTTTATCCACTTCGCATTAACGGATTTTCCTCTCGCGCAGATCTGTGCGTTGTTTACCAAGCCAGAACTCCTGCAGCGATTTTCTTGTCTGCACGCCCTGAAGCAAGCCACCAAGCCTCGCTTGGTCGAGCGTCTGAGTGAGCATCCCATCACATTTACGGATTTTCATGAGCCCCTGTTCGCTATTTGTCATTCTGAGCATTTGCAGGTTTTTTTACTGCTGTTTTTTGGTAACTCACATCAAGACCTCAGCCAATTTGTATTGGCCGAACTGGGGCGACAGACCTTTGAACAATACCCCCTTGACCGTCAACACCGTTTCTTTCACGAACGACAACACATTGAAGACTGGCTATCGCTCTCCCAACTGAATGACGCGTACTGGCAAGCAAAAACGCAGCGCGATACCGACGCAATCTGCGCTTTAGTGCCACGCTTACCACCGGCTTTTACGTGGGTACCGTTAGAAAATAAACGTCAGACGTTGATTAATCATCTCGCCCGCGATCTTGAACGGCACGCTGGTGACTGCCCGATGTTACAGCAACAGGCGCTCTCACTGTTTCGCCAAAGCCAACGCCCGCCCTCACGGGAACGACAAGTACGCCTATTAGAAAAGCAGCACCAACTCACCAGCGCATTGACCTTAACCAAAGACATGCTCTCCCCCCCCTTTCACGAAGATGAAACCGATGTGGCACATATTTTGTTCAAGCGTTTAGCGAAGAAAAAGGGGGAATCCATACCGGCCTGCCGTCCTTTTTCTCCCAACGAAATACACCTGAAGCTCACAGCGCAATCTGCGCGGGTCGAAACCTGTGTCGCCGACTATTTCCAACAACACAACTGGGAAGCGCATTATGTCGAAAACCATTTGATGTGCGGTTTATTCGGTTTGGCTTTTTGGGACATTATTTATACCCCTATCGCAGGGGCGTTTCTTAATCCTTACCAACGCTCCCCCAGAGACATGTTCACGCCTGAGTTTTATCTGCGGCGTAAGCAGGCAATAAATCACCGACTGCATGCCATTGAGCACGCCCAATGGAACGAGTGGCTGACGGTGTATCAGAAAAAAGGGGGGATCGGTAATGACTGGGTGCACTGGTCGGCACTGAATGAAGAGCTGATCAAGCGAAGTATCGAGATAATCCCAACCCACGCGTTGCGAATGATCTTTGAACGCATGGTTTTCGACCCCAAAAATAACCGCAGCGGGTTTCCGGATCTCATACTGTTCAACAAACAGCAATATTGCTGGGTAGAAGTCAAAGGCCCTGGTGACACATTACAACGCAACCAAATGCGTTGGTTATCGCACTTTGAGCAATACGGTATACCGGCAAAAGTGGCTTACGTCACGTGGGTATAACCCCCTCTATTTTGTTTCCTGAAAATTATGCCATTTTCTCCCTCTTCAACGTCATTTCTCACCTATTATTATCTTTATTAATAATAGTATTTTTATTAACCATAAGGCCCAAAGGAAAAGGTCGAATTATCATGATATTGGTGGCGGTTCATGAACGAAACACGCAAAGTACACACAATTCGGTTCGGCAAAAAATCGGGATCACTCACCGCTTACATCCACAATGAGGATCATCACCAACTCGACCCTTTTGTGCTTTGGGATCATTTTTCCGCCAAAGCCGTTATGCATTCAGCGGGACTGGACTACCATGGTCACTCCGGTATTGATGCCATCAGTTATCCGGTAATAGGAAAACTCAACCACTGCGACTCAGCAGGCAGCCACATCACGCTAGCCAGTGGTGATGTACACATCATGACCAGTGGTAATGGCGTTATTCACAAAGACACACTGACACCAAAAAACGGGCAAATTGAAGCCTTCAGTTTATGGACCGCTCTGCCTGCAGGACAACCCGAAATGGCGCCGGCTTCAAGCACCCACATTCAGGCACAACACTTACCGTTAGTCGAGGAAAAGAGCACCATCACCAAAGTCATTATTGGCCAGTATAGAAATGCCAACAGCCCCGTGCAATACAGCCTCCCAATCACCTATCTTGATGTCATGATTGCCCCCTATAGCAACTGGTATTTTGTGCCGGATAGCCTGCAACAAAGCGGCTTTATTTACCTGCAATCCGGTACCTGTTACATCAGCGGGTGCCAAATACAGTCTCAACAGATGGCCACGCTGCAACCCTCCGCTCTCCCTATCGAGATCCGAACAGGAAAAATCGCTGCCCGCCTCTTTGTCGTATTGGGGCAACCGCTTAAACAACCCTTCTACGCCTCTATCAGTTCAGTCCACTCTTCTCAAAAAAATCTGACAAAAGCGACCCAAAATATTAAAAACTTACTCCTCATGAGAAAATAACACCGAAGCAAGCAATTACTTAAAGTGAGAGTGATCACAAATTTGAATTTCCATTTTTTTGACGTTGTCAGTAGTACTGATTCATGGTGTAGAAAATTGCCTCACCACATCATTCAACATYTCCATCAATTCATTTACTTCTTAAATGAAAATTTCATATCCGTGTCAATTTATTGCCTTTCACACACCCGATTTAAGATTATAAATGCGATAACTACGTCAATACGCCATAAAAAATGCCATTTCATAACCGTCATAAAGAAACAAACGTCTCATCACACCGAAATAAAACCCGATTTTATTTGGTAATATATTCTGGTCTTTCATATCTGAATATTTATAAGTATGCCATCGCTTTTTTGTCATCATGCTGGGGCGCTGTTCCGCGCTAAGCCTATTGCTCTTTTCGTCTCATTGACCTGTTCCATTTCCATCGCGCACGCAAATACTGATCCCTTTGCGGATATCGATCAGCTGGATCTATTAATGTCGATGAGCCTGGAAGATCTTGCCAATGTTGATATCAGCATGACCTCTGCAGCAAAAAAAGAACAAGCTATTTCTGACATTCCCGCTGCTGCCTATGTGATCACCAATGAAATGATCCGCCGCAGCGGTGTGCGTTCTGTTGCTGAAGCGCTGGGGCTAGCGCCTGGCGTGCAGGTCACCCGTCTTTCAGAATACAACTGGCAAGTTTCCCTGCGCGGTTTAAATACCATTCTCTTTAATCAACTTCTCGTCATGATTGACGGACGCAGTGTTTATAGTCCGCTGATGTCAGGCACCTTCTGGCATACCATTGATACGGTCTTTGAAGACATAGAACGTATTGAAGTCATTCGCGGCACCTCAGGAACCATGTGGGGCGGTAACGCTGCCAATGGCGTGGTGAATATCATCACGAAAAATAGCGGTGACACACAAGGGCATTATGTCGAAGTGGCAAATGGTGAGCGCAACTACCAAGAGTTGAACTACCGTTACGGCACGACCCTAAGTGATAAAATCACTGCGCGTGCATTTGTAAAAGGGATCACTGGCGACTATTACAGTATCAATGATGATCTTTGGCGTAATGTGCGCGGGGGAATACGGGCCGACTACGATGATAACGCCCGTCAAATCACCGTACAGGCAGGCGGTTTTGAGACCAAATCGGATCATGACTGGTTCTATGGCAGCTTTGACAACGTCAACTTTGGCGATAAAGTCATGTTCAACGCTTCCGTCGTTGACGTGTATTCTCGTGGTCTCTATGCCAGCCTAGACTGGTTTGAAACGGTTAATGAAACCGACTATGAATTACACCTATGGACAGACTATAACTTTACTGATGAAGCCTCTGCACAAGGCGAGTTTTATTCATTTGATGTCGATACGCTCGCACGTACCGCACTAAATGAAAAACACGAATTGACCAGCGGGGCTGGCCTGCGCGTGATCCATCGCCGCACAGAGCCCTACCCGGACAATTTTTATTCTAAAATGGAAGCATGGGGCCGCTACAGTAACGACCCTGTCGGCACCGATATCAATGTAAATGGCTATATTCAATTAGAATCCCAACTGAGCGATAAACTGACCTCAACGTTAGGCGCAAAAATCGAATACTTTTCACTCAACGACACCGTAGAGTTACAGCCACAGGCACGCTTACTGTACAAATACAATGCTGAGCAGCAATTTTGGGTCGGCGCAGGCCGTGCTGTCGTCACCCCCTCTTTTGTCGACACGAAAACCGATATGTATCAGCTGAGCTATAACCACCCCAATGAACAGGGTGAATATGAGATCACTGGCGTCTTTATCTCTAAAGCCAAAGAAGATTTAGACAATGAAAGCGTGATTACTATTGATGCGGGGCACCGTTTTACCCCGATGCCATCACTCAATATTGATAGCACCGTGTTCTACAGTCAATACGACAACACGCGCATGGAAGACCCTAACCAACTGCTGTGTCATGATGGTAACTGTATTGATGGAAGCAACGTTGAACATAAGCTGCCTATTTACCTCGATAGCTACAATGATGACTTAGACGTTGAAACCTTCGGTTTTGAAACGGCCATCCGCTGGACGCCCTTTGAAGCACTAACAATCAATACCAATTATACGTTCATGGAAACAAATGCCCGTTGTTCCGGTTACGCCGCTTGTGAAAATGACACGACCCCCGGCTACAACATGAAATACAATAACCAGCCAAAACACTTTGTGTCGATGCAAAGCCTGTGGGATTTTGCGCCCGGTTGGCAGCTCGATTTGTGGTATAAATATCGAAGTGGCGTTTCAGTGGATAGCATGTACTATGACACCCCTTCCATCAGCACGGTTGATCTTCGTCTCGCGTGGCAGCAACAGCCCAATTGGCCACGTGTCGAGTTAGTGGTCGATGGTTTTGGTGAGGCGGCCTATGCCGATCAGCCAGGAGCTTATCCATCACTGGAAGAAACCATTTACTTTAAAGCGTCTTGGAATATCCAGTAATGAATTTATCCCGCATCTATACGCTTCTGTTTTATGTTGTCAGCCTGTGGGGGCTGACAGCTGGATCTGCGCATGCTGACATCGCTTTTTCCGAGTATAAAATCAAGGCGGTTTATATCTACCGCCTCACCAATTTTATCCGTTGGGATAATGCTTCCGAGGCCGCACCGATTTTTTGTACACTCGGTCAAGACAGTACCACTGCGATCTTAACGCAATTATTGGCCAAAAACGGAAACATAAAACCCGTTCAGCAGATGGACAACTTGGCGGACGCCGATAAGCAGTGTGATCTACTCTATATCACTGAAAAAGAACTTCACGCATTACATACCCTTCCACAATACCCGGGGTTACTCACAATCAGTGACAGTGCAGATACGTTGCCGTTAGGTGGTATGATTGAATTACGCACCTTGGGTCAGCAGATAAAGCCGGTTTTATCTTTATTAAATATAGAAAAAAACAACTTATCGGTAAGCTCACAGTTACTGCGCATTGCGATTATCTTTCCCCCTCAAGACAAGGTATTTCAGAGCTAACCGCTCAGTAAAACAAAGCAACAAACAAGCCCAGAAATTGAAAAAGAACGAGATCAAACCCTATCTCGTTCTTTTTTTTCCTATCATGATCACATAACACTCCAAAGCCTTACACGCCCCGGCGACCACTTTCCCTACTAACCATATTCTCAATGCACAGAAGTAAATATCCCCCTGCATAAATGGCCATGATCATTGCACTTATTATCTAAACGCGATAAAACTGTCACAAACGACTCAAAATACAAGCAAATAACCGCAACCAATAAAGTGACATTCGTTCAAAAAAGCAAAACAGAGAGATCTTTATCACAATAACGAGCATTCATTTTTTTGACATCCTATTGGGTTGAAAATCATCAATAACGGTCAAAAGCATCACCTTTTTTAACATTCACCAAGGACAATTTACACCCAAAAAGGAATATGCACTTCAGTGTCAAATTAATGCCTTAATTGAAGTGCAATTGTATAAAGATAACCATTAATTACCGCCACTCACATCCCTTAAAGGAATATATTTTAAAAGCGAATAATTTAGTGACAATACTAAACCGCAAGTCAATCACGTATTTTTTGATAAAATATTTATGTCAATTGCATATGGRTTTGTCTCAGCATGTCATCACTTGTATGTCCTCAATTAATTCCGTTATTTCGAATTAAACGCCTAGTGCTTTTCTTATCGCTTGCTTGCGCATCTGCCTATGCACACAGCGAAGAATTAGACCTCTTAATGTCAATGAGCCTTGAAGAGCTGTCTAATGTTGACATCAGCATGACCTCTGCCGCGAAAAAAGAACAATCTATCTCCGACATTCCAGCGGCGGCCTATGTGATCACCAATGAGATGATCCGCCGCAGTGGTGTTCGCTCTGTCGCTGAAGCCCTTGCGCTAGCGCCCGGCGTGCAAGTCACACGTATTGCCGAATATAACTGGCAAGTCTCCTTACGCGGTGTCAACGAAGTTTTATTTAACAAACTGCTGGTGATGGTTGATGGACGCAGCGTCTACAGCCCATTGATGTCCGGTTCCTTCTGGCACACCATTGATACCATGCTTGAAGACATTGAGCGCATTGAAATTATTCGTGGGACAGCTGGCACCATGTGGGGCGGTAACGCCGCGAATGGTGTCGTCAACATCATCACGAAAAACAGCCAAGAGACACAAGGACACTTTGTGGAAGTGGCGCACGGAGAACGCAGCTATCAAGAATTGAATTACCGCTACGGCACCACCATTAATGACAAGCTCACAGCCCGTGCTTATGTGAAAGGCCTAACCGGTGATTACTACAGCATGAATGATGATCTGTGGCGAAACCTGCGCGGCGGTATTCGTGCCGATTATGAAGATGAGCATCGCCAATTTACCTTCCAAGTCGGTGGCTATCACACCAAATCAGATCATTACTGGTATTACGCGGATTTTTACAATGATCCCGCCGATGTTTTTACCTATACGACCATTGATATTTACGCACGCGGCGCTTATGCGAGTTTTGACTGGTATGAGCAAACACAACGTACCGATTACGAACTTCATGTGTGGGCTGACACCAATTCTACCAACGAACCTTCCACACAAGGCGAATTTTATACCTTTGATGTTGATGCGCTGGCGCATATAAAACTGAATGATCGCCACGAGTTAACGACAGGCGGCGGTGTCCGCGCCATTCATCGCCGCTTTGTGGATCATCCTGATGAATTATATAGCCACGTTGAGCCTTGGGGGCGATTCAGTAATGACCCCACGGGCACGGATATGATCATCAATGGCTACGCACAGTTGGAAAGCCAATTGACGGATAAGCTGACCTCAACGTTAGGGGCTAAAGTCGAATACTTCTCACTCAATGACACGGTAGAATTCCAGCCGCAAGCACGTCTGCTCTATAAACACAGCCCAGAACAACAATTTTGGGCCGGTGCTGGACGCGCAGTGGTCACACCGTCTTTTGTTGCCACCAAAACAGATTCCTATTTTTTAGGCACGGTAGAGATAACGGATGGTAAGGGTAATGTTGTCGCGACCGCACCAGGTGTCATCATCACAGAGGCCAATGAAGATTTAAAAAATGAATCGGTTGTCACACTGGATGTCGGCCATCGGTTCTCACCGACACCCACGCTCAATATTGATAGCACCCTTTTTTATAGCCAGTATAATAACACCCTCATGGAAGGCGAAAGCGCATGGGACTGCACCTTTGGCCAATGTCTTGACGGCTCAACGTTACCTAACGGACTTTTTACACTGATTGAAAGTTACGGTGATGGACTGGATGTTGACAATTACGGTTTTGAAACGGCGATCCGTTGGACGCCTTTTGAGTCACTAACGCTCAATACCAGTTACAGTTATACCCAAACTGAAGCGACATGCTCTAATCATTACACATGCGAGATTGACGCACCGGCAGGAATGAAAACAAAATATAATAGCCAACCCGCACATTTAGTGTCAGTACAAAGCCTGTGGAATTTTGCCCCAGGCTGGCAACTTGATCTTTGGTATAAACATAAGAGTGCCGTTGACACTGATAGCCCGTATTACAAGGAATCTTCCGTTTCCACCATGGATCTACGACTTGCTTGGCAGCACCAGCCAACATGGCCACGCCTAGAGCTAGTTGTTGATGGTTTCGGAGAAGCGTCGTATTCAGAACTGCAAGGAAAGGCACCCGTTGAAGAAACCGTTTATTTTAAAGCGTCTTGGAACATCCAGTAATGAATTTTACCAACCGGTATAAACTTCTGTTTTATATTGTCAGCCTGTGGGGGCTGACGATTTGGCCAGCACAGGCTGAAAGTAGCGCTCAAAAAGCCTTCTCAGAGCACAAAATTAAGGCGGTATATATTTACCGCCTTGCTAGCTTTATTCGCTGGAATAATGGCACACAAACCAGCCCGCGATTCTGTGTGATTGGACGAGACAGCACCACGGTGACACTGGAAAAATTATTTGCCAAAAGCAGTTCAAACAAAGCGTTACTGAGCATGACTAACCTCACTGAAGCCAGTGAGCAATGTGACTTGCTGTACGTGACCGAAAGTAAACTGCAACTGCTGCAGACGCTGCCCCAATATCCGGGGCTACTGACGATCAGTGATAGTACCGATACACTGCATGTCGGCGGCATGATTGAACTACGTACATTAGGCCAGCAAGTAAAGCCCGTTCTTTCATTGTCTAACATCGAAAAAGCTAACCTCTCTGTCAGTTCGCAATTAATGAGGATCGCGATAGTCAACGACCCAAAGTCGAACAGCGTTGGGGGTAGCTTATGAATTCTTGGATTTCCAAACTCAGCCTCAACCAACGCTTGTCTATTCCTATCATGAGCTTTATTTTGCTTGCGTTTTTAGGGTTTCAGTTCATCAGTTACCAAAGTTATTTGGCCATTGAACGCGACAACCTGCTGTCACGCACACAAGCATTAGCCAATGGTGTGGGTATGAACTTAACAGCCTCTGTCTTGTTTAATGATGCGCAATCCGCTCAAGAAATCCTCTCGGCATTAAAAGCAGATTCGCTGATTGTCGAAGCGCGTCTTGAGCTGAACAACCATGAACAGTTTGCCCAATACACCAACAACAAATTCAAATCGGTTTATCCGACGGAGCAACAGCGACAGCTCATTATTCAAAATGGGCATCATTTTGCCCCAGAAATGCTGTACCTGATTGTACCGATCACGATTGATGCTGAAGAAATCGCCCATATGCACATTGCGGTTTCACTACAAGCATTGCAAGAAATGCGTATTTCACACCTTAAATACAGCATCATCATGCTGCTTTTACTGTGTGCAAACAGTATTTATATTATCAATCGCCTTCAGCACTGGATTGTGAAACCGATCACCCAGCTTAATGAAGGCATGCGCCGCATCATTAAAGGGGATAAACACCAGCCGTTGCCACAAAGCCAATACACAAACGATGAACTCTATGAACTCACCGATGGCTTTAACAACATGGTCGATACCATTAACCTTCGCGATCTTGAAATTCGCCATACAATGGATGCCCTGGGACTGGAAAAAGCCTTTGCGGATGAAGTGGTTGAAACGGTCCAGCATGCACTGATTGTTGCCGATCCAAACGGTATTATCACTCTCGCCAACAAAGCGTGTGAGCGTGTATTCAACCAATCACCTGAACGTTTGATTGGCCAACCGCTGATGGATCTGTTGAAACCCGTTGAACGTGACGCCATGCAGCAACTGTTAAATAGTGCACTGCAAAAAAACCATCAAATCGACCATTTGTTGCTCGACAGTGCGCATGACACCGGCACACGTACGTATCAAATCGTCAGCCGTCCCCTGCTGCACCGTCTGCAAACCTTGTTTGCGGTTGAAGATGTGACGGAACATCAAAAGGCAGAGCGTCAACAAAAAATGGCCGCAAAAGTGTTTGATCACAGCCAAGATGCCATCTTGCTCTTTGGTCAAGACGGCAATGTCAGCATGGTCAACAATACCTTCTTGCGCCTAACGGGTTACCAAGAACGCGATATTCTAGGTCAGCATTTCCTTCAACTGATTGACCCGAAAGAATATGCGCAAATTCAAGATGACATTCGCTTTTCGCTAATGATGGAAAACCACTGGAATGGTGAGATTCAGGTAAAAACCACTGACAATGAATTTGTACCGTTACTGGCGCGTATTAACTGGATCAGCGATACCCACAGTCAGGATAAGCAAACGGTTGTGATTGCCTCGGATCTCCGATCGATGAAAGAGATCAAACGCCTTGAACACTTGGCGAACCATGATCCTCTCACCAATTTGGCGAACCGAGCGAAACTCTACCAAGCATTGCAAAATCAAATGGTATTGCAAACCACCACCCGTGAAACATTTGCTGTCTTGTTCCTCGATCTGGATGGTTTTAAAGGGGTCAATGATACCTATGGCCACGATGTCGGCGATCAGGTACTGAAGATCATTGCGGAGAAATTACGCCGCACGGTGCGTACCCGCGACATGGTGTCGCGCTTAGCGGGGGATGAATTTGTTGTGCTGTTGTCCGCCATGCACGATGTCGACATGGTGAAGCAAACTTGCCAGCGTCTGTTTGAGCGCATTTGTGAACCCATGCATATCGACGGTTTTACCGTCACCATTGGTGCCAGTATTGGTTGCTACTACGTGCATGCAAGCGATTATCAAGACGTGGATGATATTTTACGCCGTGCAGATAAAGCCATGTATGAAGCAAAACTGCTGGGTAAAGGGCAAATCATTGAATATAACGACGGGTTACCGCACCGTGAGCTGGCTTGTTAATCACTCACAAGCCACGATACACATTGTTTAACCAGCAGTAATAAAAACGCTCCGTGCCGACTTATCGGTTCACGGAGCGTTTTTTATTGGTTCGGCATCTGTTTATGCCAACAACCCAAAACGGTTATTCACCACGCAATGCAAGGCGGTAAGTGCCCTTTGACGTAAACCATACCGCTTGTTTTTTCTTACGACCAAGCAAGATTGGGCCGTCATCAAAGAACAAGAAGTTCTTCCAATTACGCTTAAAGACACCCCATTGGGTTTCAATCACATTGTATTTTTCATAGCAGAAGAACACCGTGGTGTTGTCTTCCCAGTCAATGAAATCCGCCATCTCCGCCGGCAGTGCTGCGTCATCCCCATCCCAGTCACTCTGCCAGTTAAACGCACTCGACCAGAGGCTGTCATTCGACGCCCAATCCCCTTGACCAAAGTGATCCGCATCAGGGCTTTGTTTACTGATATGCTCAACCCAAATCTGCGATGAACGCGCTTGGGTAAAGGGCTTGATCAGCGCCAAATCGGCTTCTGCAACAGGCATGGAAGCATGGGTGAAGATCCACTTGCGGGTATAACTATTTAACTCTACGTAGTTCATGCGTTGACCTAACAATCTATGACGTCCAGAAATGTACCTGAGTCAGTGCCATTCTGCCAGTATTAATCCACGTCTCCGCCTTATCTACCCGCACAAAAAAAGCGGAATCGATACCGCTTTTTCTTTACCTTTTTCGGGGTTATGATTCGCCGAATGTCGAACTACTTTTTCGCGTCCCACACATTACTGACCCACCCCCCCACACTGTCGTCATAATGACAGCCCGTAAACTGTTTATCAGCAATGGGACTTTTTTCATGGTGCCCATCAAGCAATTCAGAAATGTGGCAAGCCATGGGATCGCCTCGAGACGTTAAACGCCGACGCGTCGCGACTTCTTTGATGATTTGTAAACGATACGCTGAGTTCATTTTCTTCACCTTTCCACACCTCTGTCTGTTGAGCCCAACTAAAAATAGAAGTCGCTAACACAATCGTCAAATCAACGACATGAAACGGTCATCTCAATGCGTTAAAGCCCAATACGGCAATCCCTCTACCTTTCAACGGGTTAATAATACCGTGAAGATTTCCCGTCTCATATCCCGCCCACTCCGTCGATCACGGTTGTACACACCTCTTTGCTAACTCATTGGATAGGAAAATAAAAATCTCTGTCATGAAAAATTCGTATTTTCTGTAAAATTTTCATCAGAACGAAAATTATTCCACGGCAAAACGCGCATCTTCCCCACGCTTGGGGTTAAAATGTTTATCAAATACTCAAAAACAAATAATCACTATGTATAACTTAGCCACCAACCTTGAACGCAACGCCGTATTTCGTGGTGATGACACAGCATTAATTTTCAATGATGAAAGCCTGAACTACCGAACCCTGAATACACTCGTTAACCGTATTGCCAATCACCTTCTGGGCTTGGGTATTCAACCTGACGATAAAGTCGCTATTTCGTGCCCAAACACGCCTGCGTTTGTTATTGGTTACTATGCCATCCAAAAAATCGGGGCTGTCACGGTACCGCTCAATGTGATGCTAAAAGGGCAGGAAGTTGCCTATCACTTGGATGACTCGGATGCCATTGCGCTGATCAGTTTTGAAGGGAACAGTGCCCTGCCATCCGGTGAATATTGCTTTGACGGTTTTAACCAAGCGCCTCAATGTCAGCACTTCATTACTATCGAATCAGGTGCCAATACCCCAATTCCAGAAGGGGCACACCGCTTTAATGCCTGGCTGGAGAGCGATCTCGACCAATTTGATGCGGTATACCGTCATGCTGAAGATACCTGTGTCATTTTGTACACGTCAGGCACCACGGGACGCGCAAAAGGCGCCGAATTAAGCCAAAGCAACATGCTGTGTAATGCACAGGCATGCCAAGCATTGACCAACCAGAAAGGCACCGATGTCAGTATCGCGATACTGCCGTTGTTCCACACTTTTGGCCAATCATTGATCATGAACACCTCAATCTTGGCAGGCAGTGCATTGGTCTTGATCCCACGCTTTGTGCCAAAGAATGTGATGCAGCAGATGCAAAAACACAAGGTCACACACCTTGCTGGCGTGCCAACCATGTTCATCGGCCTGCTGGCTTTTGCTGAGAAACACGGTGCTGAATACATTGACGACATTGCTGCACACTTAAGAGTGGCCATTTCTGGCGGCGCATCCATGCCTGTCGAAATCCTCAAGCAATTTGAAGCCAAGCTCAACGTACCTGTTATTGAAGGCTATGGGCTGTCTGAATCGTCCCCCGTGGCGGCATTCAACCACCTTGAGTACGAACGTAAACCAGGCAGCATCGGCCAGCCGTTACCGGGTGTTACCATGAAAGTGGTGGATGACAAAGGCAACGACGTACCGAGAGGCAAAGAAGGCGAATTGCTGATCCGCGGCCACAACGTGATGAAAGGCTATTACAAGAAGCCCAAAGATACCGCAGCAACCGTGGTTGATGGCTGGCTACATACTGGTGATATCGTTCGCATGGATGAACAAGGCTACGTGTTTGTGGTGGATCGCCTAAAAGAAGTGATCATCCGTGGTGGCTTTAATATTTACCCACGCGACATTGAAGAAACCTTCATGACCCACCCTGACGTACACATGGTGGCCGTGATTGGGATCCCACACAAAACCTACGGTGAAGAAGCCAAAGCCTTTGTGATATTAAAAGAAGGTGCTGACATCACAAGTAAAGAATTGGTGACATGGGGTAAAGCCCGCTTAGCCGATTACAAATACCCGCGCCTGCTTGATGTCGTCACTGAATTACCGATGACGGCGACCGGTAAAATCCTCAAACGTATGCTGAAATAATTCAGCCTATACGTTAGGCCAGCTTGGGCGTTAACCAGCTGGCCTTTTGGCATAACCCTCCAATCCCTGCTAACTTCATACTGAATGCTCACGGTTATTGTCGAGGTATGGATTTGCAGGTACCGTCTTTTTTCACACTTACCACATTGGCAACCTTGTTGTGCGTCACCAGCGTGCATGCCAATCCCGCCTCTGATCTACATCAATGCACCAAAACCTTTACTTACCAGCTTTTTTTCAACAATATAAAAATTGGCCAACTCAGTCGGACATTGCGCTGGCAAGACAATCAAGCGCAAGTCAGTGCTTACAGTAATATTAATGTACTAGCGACCAAAACCCGCTTTCGACAGCGCAGCCAAATATACTGGTCACCTGAACAAAAATCGTTTCTCTCTAAAGGCTTCACCCGCCAAGTGGATGGCTTATTAGCCGGCAACACGGAAGCGACGTTCAGTGCAGACGGTAAACATTCCACCGTGGATGAAAATGGGAAAACCCGTGAGTTCTCCAGTCCCTCACAGCCCCTGCTCGACAGCGATGCGGTCGGTAGTCAAATGCGCTTAGCCTTGATTCAGGGCAAAACGCATTTCAACTTCAAGTTGCAAGACAGTGATGACGTGAACCATTACTATTTTCAGGCCAAAGGTAAGGAAACCATAAACTCTAACTTCGGAAAAATTTCTGCCATTCGTGTTGAACAGGTACGAAAAAATGACCGAAAATTGGTAATGTGGTTTTCACCCGATGTGGACTATCAATTGGTGCGCGCGACCTATCAACGCAATATTTTGGATGTGAAAGCGGTGATGTTGAGCAAACAAATCACCTGTCCGGTCGCCGTCACGGCGAAAAACACCGTTAAAGCCAGCACCACAGAAACAGCATCAACGCGCCAACGTCCATAACCGCCCTCATTTCATCGTCACTTTGCCGCCAATCATTTTCAGGGCTGGCGCACCACGCATTAATGTATCACGGGCAAATTGCCCCCCGCACTGCGGGCAGATCCCTTCCTGCTCGGTGAAATCTTTCACAATGCGCTCTTTAAAGCATTTCACCAATGCGCCTTTGCCTCCTTTTCGGTACTTATATAACGGGGCTTTGCACCCCGCACACGCGATATCAACCGTTTTGGTCGGTCCTTTTTTATTGGGTTTTGCCATGTTATTTCTGCAGTCTGACTCGTGCGACTAATCGATCGATATACGCCAAATGATCCGCTTCCACACCGGCATGATTACCGTATTTCGGCTGATGGCGATCATTTTCAAACGGATAATGCCAGCCTTGCGTCGTCTCGACAAACTCTTTGGCAAACTGCTCAGAAATACTCAAACACCCCGCCAGTACCGTATCCACATACGTCTGCATGATCGGCGACAGCGGACACGGCGGAGTTAACTGGGACTGCGTATACACCCACACCGGCAAATCGACATCATGGCCAAGGTGTGTAACCACCTGTGCCGGATCCAACTGCACCCGTTGATAACCCCGTTCTCGTTGGTCAAAACACGCCAGCCCTTCATCATCAACACGCACCAACACACCATTACATTGGCCGTCCCCTAACGACGCCACTAATGGGGCAATCGGATAGTTACCATTTACTTTCCCCCAATGGCGCTGCAACCCTGACACCGTCGCAGGCAACGCCCCTTCGGTTTGCCCAGTTAACAAACGTGAATGGTGGTTAATCAAGCTTCCATAGCCAAATATATACATCTCGTTCCTTCCTTTTGTTTAAAACGGCAACGCAAAAAAGCGAGAAAACTGCTGCCATTCTTCCGTTAATGCTTCAAGGTTGCCAGGTTGAAAGTGTACCTTCGTCCCAGGACGCGCTTGTGCTAAACGGGGTAAATCCACCCGTGCCACACACCCTAACTTGGGGTAGCCCCCCAGTGTTTGCCGGTCATTGAGCAAAACAATAGGCTGACCATTCGGTGGAATTTGGATCGATCCTTGCGCAATGCCTTCTGAGATGATCCCTTCCACCTCACACTGAATCGGTTCACCGTCTAATCGGCACCCCATGCGATCCGTTTCTTGTGTCACAGTATAGTGACTCGCATAAAATTTCGCTTTTTCAAGCGGTTGAAAATGCGCCGCCTGATATGACTCCACCACCCGCAGCGTAATACTTGCTGCGTAATCCGGTACAAAACGGGGCGGAATGTGAGGAAGACGAATATGAGGAGAATCGGTTCGGTCCTGAAGCTCGATATCCATCCCCTTGAAAGGCACCCGATCACTGGCGACCAGAGGCTGCCCCTGAGCCAATCCCCCTAACTGATTGCGTACAACCGTCGCGCAGCTGCCCAACACCGTCGGCACATGAAATCCCCCCTGTATCGCCAAATAGGCGCGCAGTCCATGCCGTGCAAACCCGAGTTTCAACGTTTGTCCTTGCCGCATGATCCCACTTTGCCAAGTCACTACCGGTTCACCGTCCAAGGTGGCTTGCATTTCGGCACCCGTTAACACAAACACGCAGTCGTTAGTGGCGGTAAATTGGGCTTGCCCGAGGGTCACTTCCAAAACCGGCGCCTCAGCCCCATTACCCACCAAATAATTGGCCCAACATGCTGCATGGAGATCCAACGCACCGCCTTGGCTTATCCCCTGTTCAGCCGCACCCAATCGCCCCAAATCTTGTAATAAGGTCAACATACCTGGGTGACTCACGACCAATGCGGCCATATTTCACCTCCTTGTTGTAAAAACTGCTCACGACTGATCGGCGAAAATTGCACTTTATCACCGACCGAAAACGGGCTCATCGGCGTCTTATCCGGCGTAAAAAGCGGCACCGGACAGTTACCGATGATTTGCCAGCCCCCCGGAGAAGCATTGGGATACACCGCCGTCTGTTGATTCGCAATCCCCACACTGCCGGCGGGCACCTGTTTACGGGGTGTCGCTTGACGTGGCATCGCAATCTGCTCATCCACCGCCGCCAAAAAGGCAAAGCCCGGCGCAAAACCAATAGCACACACGGTGTAAGTTTTCGCGCAGTGCCGTGCAATCACTGCGTCGACCGATAACCCAGCGAACTCTGCCACCGCCGCCAAATCGGGTCCCACGGCATCATCATAAAAAACAGGGAGTGTCAGGGTACGATCGCCGGCATTGTCATTGTTGTGTTGACGATCAGGGTGTTGGCGATCAACGTGTGGTTTTTGTGGAAACAAACACGCCGCTTCATACTGTCGTAACGCCACGACCAATTGTGCGTAGCGAAGGTGATTCGGATGATATTGCACCAGCACCGAGGTGTAAGCGGGAATAACGTCAACAATCCCCGGTAACGGAAAATGTTGCAAGAAGTGGGTCAAATGCCCAATCGCTGGGGTTAAATCAAGATCGATCGCGTTACCCAGGTAAATAATCAGGTACGTTTCCGAAACAGGTTGAATGTCCATCATGCGCGTAAATCCTCAGATAAGGTTTTTACCAACGCAATGGAGGCATCGTTATCCCCATGCACACACACGGTATCGACCTGCAGTATCAAGAAATTTCCTGACAGCGTCCTCACCGTCCCACGCGCTAACAAGGCCACTTGCTGACGGATCTGCGTCGGATCATGGTACACCGCATTGGGTTGGCTTCTGGGGACCAATAACCCCTCATCGTCGTAAGCACGATCGGCAAAGGCTTCAAACAACAAAGGGACACCCTGTTCATCCGCCCACTGTTGATAGGCTTGATTGTCCACTCGTGCCAATATCATCAAGGCCAAGGGGGCAGAACGGTGCTGATTTAAACCGGCGACCGCAGATAAGATTGCCTGATACACCGTCTCATTTTGCATCATGTCGTTGTACAGTGCCCCGTGCGGTTTCACGTAGGTCACCGCCGCACCCTGCAGCTGACACAACGCATCCAATGCCCCAACTTGATAGGCCACCAGCGCAGTAATCGCAGCGGCGGAATGCGGAATACTGCGGCGACCAAAGCCGACTTTATCGTCGTAGCCAGGATGCGCCCCAATATCCACATGCCGAAAAACGGCCAAGGCGATGGTCGCCGCCATGTTTTCAGGATCAGAGGCATGAAAGCCACACGCGATGTTCGCCATGTCCACCCAGGGCATCACAGCTGCATCATTGCCCATGGACCAACACCCAAAGCTTTCCCCCATATCGCAGTTCAGTTTCATCCTTCATCCTTGCTAATGTACACGCTGTTTTTACCCTATACCTGCAACAAGATAGACGCAATCACCCACCTCTCATGCTGGTGTATTCACCCCGCAAAATATCTTAGCCATGTATTCGTACAGTAAAAAACACCGCTTTCTAAATCCCCATAAACACCTCAAATAATAGGCAAAAGGAATACTGAATTTTTAAAGAGGATACCGATTATCACTTTCTTTTTTGAATTATTTTCTCTCGCAAAATAAATGTGCGCGCGACTGCATTTTTCATTTTTTGCCGTCCATTACATTTTTTAATACTCTCGATTAGTGTCACAATAAAAAACGAAAAGGACTTCTCGCAGCGCATTATTCTGGAAGATAAAATACATCCAGAAGGCAAATCGTGAAGTTAGGTATTTATCTCAGCGAATATTCCTCGCTGTTGTAGAGTGAACAACATGAAATTGTCCGTTGTACAAAGAACCGTCGCTGGCTTTGCATTAATGTTCGTATTAATGGCCTTGCTGAGCAGCGTCAGCTTATTCAATGCCCAATCCCTGCAAAACAAAGTGGAACATATCACCGAGCAAACCACCCCCATGGTGGTCACCTCTGGTCACTTAATGACTCAGCTCATGCAAACGAGCTTGCTGATCAATACGTTTCATGATGATCCGGCGCAAATTCACCGCGTGGATCAAACCTTTTCCGATCAAAAGCAGGCATTTTTCCTGACACTGAAACAAGCACAAAGCGGTACACAAACCGCACGTGAGCGTCAGCAACTGGAGGCGATTGCCCAAGCGTCCACCCGTTACTTTACTCAAGCTGAGGCTCTGATTGCCTTACAGCAACGTTCCAATGCATTGATTGATCAACGCAATACGCTGGACTTACAATTCCTTCGCTTGGAAGACACCTATTTGTGGGCGGCAAACCTACTACTGCAAAAAGCATCCAGTAAGCGCTCGCTACATAACCGCGCAGAGTTGATCACCAGTGGCATTGCCCGTGACTTAAAATCCCTGCGTCGAGCGAACCAAGCCACAGATCTCACCCAGTTACGTACCGTGCTCGCGAAAGATATTGAAATAGCCTTTAAGCGCCTGGCCTTGATTGCCGTCGAAGACGATGTGAAAGCCCGTTATTCCCGCAACCTAAAACAGGTCGAATCCCTGACGTTGGGTGATAACGGCTTACTGGACGTACTGCAACAACAACAGCTGATCAACCGCCAATTACAGTCTGAACGTACCCGCACGCAAGACGAGTCGGCAACCATTCAACGCTTGTTGGAAAACTACGCCCAGCATGCGCAGCAATTAACGCAAACAAGTCGTTTAGATGCAGAAGCTGCCGTAAGCAACGCCTTCCTGTACGTCTTTATCATGATCGCCATTGCTGCCGTGATCAGCCTTTGGGTGGGGATCAGCACCACGCGCAGCATTCAACAGCCCCTCATTTTGATCAATGCCATGCTAGATAAAATGGCGGACGGGGACATGCGTAACCGTGCCAACTATGACGCGGATGACGAGTTCGGTGAGCTCAGTCGCTCCATGGACAAACTGGCCGACATTATGTCGCACACGCTGGGGAAATTTGGCGAAGGGGCAACCCACCTACTGGAAGAAGCCAACAGCTCTGCCGTTGTCAGCGATAATGCGATGTCACGGGTTGAAGATCAAAAAGCCCGTACTGACCAAGTGGCGGCTGCGATTTCAGAAATGGAAGTGAGTGCCAAAGAGATCGCCCGCTCCACCGACATGACCGTGGCTGAAGTGGAAAATACCAACCAAGCCGCCAACGATGGCCGAACACAAGTATCGCGCAGCCGTCAATTGACCGAACAATTGTCAGGTAACATCGAAGAAGCCGTATCCAATACCCAGCAGTTAAACCATTACTCCAACAATATCGGCTCCATTTTGCATGTGATCCAAGGTATTGCAGAGCAGACCAATCTACTGGCACTCAACGCCGCCATTGAAGCTGCGCGCGCTGGCGATCATGGTCGTGGCTTTGCGGTAGTGGCCGATGAAGTGCGTGCACTGGCAACCCGTACTCAACAATCCACCGAAGAAATTCAGCAGATGATCACCAACTTGCAAGGCAACGCGAACCGCATGGTCGACACCATGGGCGTCAGCCAAAAACAAATGGAAGACTGCCTAATCCAAACCCGTTTGACGGATGAAATCTTGCAAGATATCGCCACGCGCATGTCGTCCATTCAAAAGATGGCCGTTCACGTTGCCCATGCCACCGAAGAGCAAATCAAGGTCTGCCATGATGTGGCTGAGCATATCAATGGTATCGCCCATGTCGCGTTTGAAGCAGAAAAAGGCGCACGCGACTCGGCGGCCAGCAGCGAATCACTCGCTAACCTCGCTCAAGAGCAACAAACCTTGATTTCAAATTTCCGAGTGTAAGAGTTTCAGTATGAAAAAGTTCACCTTATTGCCCTCTCTCTTCTCTGTGGCTTCTGCCGTTTCTGTCGCCGCCGCGCTACTGACATTGCCGTTAAGCGCGTCTGCCCAGCAACAGGTCGTGATTGAATCATGGCGTGCCGACAACGCCATCTGGAACGAGAAAATCATTCCTGCATTCAACAAACACTACCCAAACATCAACGTTGACTATGTCTCGCCGTCTGATGCAGAAATTGCCCAATGGAATGCGGATCCTGTCGGGTATGTCAAAAACCGGATTAAAACCGGCAAAGCCGGTGATTTGATGGCGTGCCGTCCGTTTGATGGCGCATTGCCCTTGTTTGAAAGCGGTCTGCTCAAAGAAGTGACCGAGATGGAAGGGATCGAAAACTTCCCCAGTTTTGCCTTAGCGCCTTGGCAAACGGATTCTGGTGCACAGACATTCTGTCTGCCAATGGCCTCGGTGATCCACGGGTTCTTCTATAACAAAGACATCTTCAAAGAATTGGGCGTCAATGAGCCCGTGACCAATGCCGATTTTTACTGGGTATTGGAAAAAGCCAAACGGGCCGGTTACCTGCCGCTGGCGATGGGACTGAAAGACCGCTGGGAAACCGATGCGCTGGCATTCCAGAACATTGGCCCTACGTACTGGAAAGGGGAAGATGGCCGGGGTGCGCTGATTGATGGCACCGCGCGCATTGACAGCACACCGTACCAGCAAACCTTTAGTACGCTGGCAAAATGGGCTAACTACATGGGTGACAATGCAGACCAACGTGGTTACGGTGATTCGCGTACGCTATTTGCAGAAGGCAAAGCCGCCGTTTTTCCGGCCGGTTCATGGGATATTTTGACGTTCCAAGGCAAACTTAACATGGGGGCTTTCCCGCCGCCCGTTGAGRAAAAAGGCGATGCCTGTTACTTCAGTGATCACACCGATTTAGGTATGGGGATCAATGCGCACGCGAAGAACCCGGAAGCGGCAGAAATCTTCCTGAAATGGATGACCTCTGCTGAGTTTGCGGAAATACTGACCAATGAAATCTCTGGCTTTTTCTCATTGTCTAACCACTTCTTTGACATCAAAGATCCGGTTGCTCAAGAGATGATGAGCTGGCGTGAACAGTGCGATTCCACTATCCGGAGCTCCAGCCAGATTTTGTCACGCGGCACCCCGAACTTTGAGCAAGAAATTTGGACCACCAGCGTCGCCGTCATGAAAGGTGAAATGACGCCAACACAGGCGACCTCTCGCTTGCAAAGTGGCTTAAACCGCTGGTATGCGCCCCAAAAGCAGAGCAAAGCCAACGCCCAAGGTGAGAATTGTAACTGTACGCCAGTGCTGTAACAGACTTGCCTACCGCTCAAACATCACAGAAACCGGCTTAGGCCGGTTTTTTCTTATCCTTGATGCCTTTCAGCCTGACGGCACTCTGAATCAACCGCCTTGGCTAATGTCGGCAAACGGTAGGCACCATGCATGGTTTGTACACGGTGTGTTGCTGCCTCTAATGCCATGCCCATACAGGTCACGAACACAGGGTTTTGGCTTTTCCCTCGTAACACTTCACATGCTGCCGGTGTATCCGCAAAACGGTTCTTAGCAATCCCGATCACCGGTATTTTTTCGCCTAATGCGCGATACAGGTACGCCCCTAACCCATCGCGCTTTTCTTCCCCCAGCGTCACATAACCATCAATGATAATGCAGCTTGGTGTAAAGGGCATTTTCGCGATCAACGCCAACAGGCACGGGAGTTCCCGCTTATAAAACTGCCCTGGCTCATAAGGTGCAACCTCATCAAGTACCTTGATGTACGTCTCGCTAATCACATCCGATTGCCAGTCCTGAAACGTCAATCCGGCCACGACAGCCCAGTCACAGCCTACCGCCACACCATCATCCTTTTTCGTACGGTAATCGACATCAATAATGACGTGCATGTATTTTCCTTTTACTGAAGCCACGTAATTTAAGGTAATTCCGCTCACAGTAAGCCGTTACTTTTCACACGACAAGCGGAGAAACTCAATGACATCAACAACTGTGAATTCAGCCGAAAAGAAACAGGCCGTAGAAAGTAGGAAACAGCGGCAGGAGATGAAACGAAGGAGAAGATCAATAAAAGCAGAATACAAGAAAGGCCCACAAGTTACCTTGTGAGCCTTTAATGAGATGGTGCCCCGGGCCGGACTTGAACCGGCACAACGCGAACGTCGAGGGATTTTAAATCCCTTGTGTCTACCAATTTCACCACCAGGGCACGCAATTCTTTGCGATGCGCTAACTGAAAAGTTAAACACCATCTTCGATACTGTAGTGACACAATATCTTAAATTTGGAGCGACGCGACCAGCTTGGGCACGAGGTTCCTCGTGTTCGGACACATCATCCATTAATTTGGAGCGACACACGAGGTTCGAACTCGTGACCTCAACCTTGGCAAGGTTGCGCTCTACCAACTGAGCTAGTGTCGCATATCATTCTCAAAAGAATGGAGGCGCGTCCCGGAGTCGAACCGAGGTACACGGATTTGCAATCCGCTGCATAGCCACTCTGCCAACGCGCCTTTGTACTCGTCAGCGTGTTTCGCTGCGGTATGCGTTGCATTCTACGGAAAGCGCCCTACGAGTCAACAATAAAGTTGAATAAAAACAATCAACCGCCTGATATTTGTACAGATTGTTATCAAACGTGTTCTCTTTGGTGGTTTTATGCACATTTCTCATTGCAACAATGCTTTCATCGCTTGGAGTGGAATGATCGCCCCGGGATGTTGCAATACAATCGCCGCCAATTGATGGCCTAATTCTGCCGCCGACGTTGCACTTCCACCACTTAATCGGCAGGCAAGGTACCCAGCCGCAAACGCATCTCCTGCCGCACTGGTATCCACCACATTCTCCACATAATTGACCGCCACGTGACTCACGTGTGGTTGCGCCGATTGTAATTGGCTGGAGACAATGCACGGTGCCGCTCCTCGCTTAATCACCACCTCCTCGCATCCCGCAAATTGGTAACGCGCAACCATCGCGTCTTGAGCGGCCTCTCCCCAAATACGTTGCTCGTCGTTTTCTGAGATCAAAGCAATGTCGACAAATGGCATCACTTGGCTATACCAATACTGCGCTTGTTTCGCCGTCCATAATTGCGGGCGGAAATGATTATCAAAAATCACCTTACCGCCATGCTGTCGGTGTTTATCTAACAGGGTAACAAGTACCGCTTTGGCCTCCTCCGCTAAAATGGCCAAACTCACCCCACTGATATACAGCACATCCAGCGCATGCTTATCTATCGCCTGCTCTAGGGGCGAAGAGAAATCCGCGAAATAAAACTTGGCCGCACTGTCATTACGCCAATAATGGAAATGACGTACACCGTTGGGTTCTGTTTCCACCAAATAGAGTCCAGGCAGCTTATGCGGTAATTGACGCACCATACGGGTATCAATGTGTTCTTTCTGCCAGGCCGCCAACATATCTTGACTGATCGTATCCACGCCCAGTGCGGTCGCATAACTCACATGAATATCACGCTGGCGGCCGAGGCGGGCCAAATACAGCGCGGTATTTAACGTATCGCCGCCAAACGTACGTTGCAGCGGCTGGCCACTGAGTTCGACCATGCACTCACCAAAACATGCAATCTTCACGCTGCCCCCTTTTTATCGATGTGATAATAAAAGCGTAATGGAAGATAGCCGGCTTGCCTCACCACAAAGACCTGCATTTTGACAAGTTTTAGACAATTATATTGTCTCTCTTCAATGTCTTATTTTTAGCGTGTTTTTTAACCACTAATAACGAGTCGTTACTGACTCATTACGTTCCATTTTGTAATGAAAACACAGACCGTAAAGCGGCTATATGTGCCTATTAATTCATACAGGCCGCATAAGTAGCAAAGAGGGGCTTTTCCCTGATTCTGTTAACAAATTTTCATTGCCAATAACGGCTAAAAGTGTATCATCCGTGCCACTCGTTTTCCCGTGCCACAAAGGATATAAGCATGGATGTGACTTATCTTATCGAAGGTATACTATTTGGCTTAATCATCCTATTGATTGGCTTAGCAGGTGGGGCTTTTTTTACGATGGCCACCCTGAAAAGCACGGATGAAAACAGCGCAACAGAGTCACGTATTGAATTTGGATTCTATGGGGTAGCGAGCCTGATTTTTGCTGGACTTTTGACCGGTATTATCAGCTAGTCGCATTAATATACTTGGGGTCACTTGAGTATAAAAAAATGGAGCATCTCGCTCCATTTTTTGTGTCTGCCATTCTGTCTTCACCGTCACTTGTAAACCCTCACTCCCTAGAGGAATACACATCATCAAGGCGCTGCCTTTCTAGCTCCCTTTTCTACTCGTCAGTGTTTCTCTGTGAATTTCATAAAATGCTATTTACAGAACGGTTAATTACTTATATGTTGTGATGATTGTCCGCAAACAGACTGAATTCGCATGGTTAAGCCAGACTTACTTCATTACAGCCCTTTGACTTACTCGCCTCTGGCGTTGAGTGAGAGTGCTCTGTTGCGCGCAACTTCTCTTACTATTGCTGTCGTCGTCCTAGTCATCGTTATCTAGGCTGGCGGCTATTTCCGTCAGCCATGCTGACGGAAACCGCACCTTTTCCCCCAGCATCCTGACGGTCCAAACGAAAAATACCCCAAAGACATAACGGGTACGTAATAAGGACTTGTCCAATGAAAATAAGCGACATACTGGCCATCGGGCTAATGACATTTGCCATGTTTCTCGGGGCAGGCAATATCATCTTCCCCCCATTTTTGGGTTTAGAAGCCGGTCAACACTTGTTACCTGCGATGGGCGGTTTTTTGATCACAGCCGTGGGCTTGCCTGCGCTTACCTTAGTGGTATTTGGTCGATTAAATGACAGTCAATTACTGACGCACCCTTTGCCAACTTGGCTTGCGACTGTCATGTGGGTTGCCTTACTGACTGCCGTTGGCCCCGCTTTCAGCATGCCGCGCGCCGTTACCGTGGCGTATGAAATGGGCATTGCCCCGTTTGTCACCGGTGATCACCTTCCCCTCTTTTCTGTTTTATTCTGTTTGGTGACGTTAGTACTGGCTTTTCATCCGGGTAAACTGGTGGATTACATCGGTAAAGTCATGACGCCAATGCTCATTGTGCTGCTGGCCATCTTGGCAATGTACGCCATGGTATCACCACTGGCGCTACCGCCACTGCCAAAACCACACTTTGAAAACGGTGCCGTCACTCAGGGGCTGGTACAGGGTTATATGACAATGGATGCCATTGCTGCCGTGGGGTTTGGTTGGGTCGTAATTAAAACCATCCACGATAAAGGTGTAACACAAACCCACGCCGTACGTCGCATTACGTTTAAAGTGGCGATGATTTATGCGGTATTAATGGCAGCCTGTTATTTGGCGCTGGGGTATGTAGGTGCCACCTCCTCTCCGATTGCAGAAGGGGTAACCAACGGCGGCGAGCTGCTGACGCGTTATGTAGCGTATACGTTCGGTGACTACGGCCAACTGTTACTGGCGGCCATCATTATTATGGCCTGTTTGACCACCACGGTCGGCCTGACAAATGCCTGTACCGAGTACTACGAACAAACCTTTGGCGTACCGTTTCGTCGCAGTGCCACATTGGTGATTCTGGCAACAGGCCTCATTGCCAATATCGGGTTAAATCAAATTCTGGCGATCAGTTTGCCGGTGATCCTGATCTTATGCCCTGTGGCCATTGCCTTGGTACTTGCCGCTCTGTTTTATCCTGGCGATAAACAGTACAGCGCCATGTATGTCATGACCCTCTTTACGGCATTCCTGTTTGGTACATTAGACGCCATCAGTATTTTGGGTTTTATGCCAACACCGCTTCAGCACGCCTTTTCGCAGTGGTTACCGCTATATAGTGCACACGCCAGTTGGTTATTGCCTTGTCTTGCCATCTTGATGGCGAATGCGATTCCAGCGTGGCGTCAACAGCGTAACCACAACGTTATTGCGTCATAAGTCGCGTATCGTGACCGATGCCAGTGACGATCCCGCTGGCATCTCCTTTTCTTTGTTACTCTTACCCCCTGTGCGACGATGTATAACCTCCCCCTCTCTGTCAGCATTCAGCATTCGTTGCATAGCGGCCTGTGATCTGACTCGGTTAGATCCTTGTGCCTCCCAGAAAAGAAAACACTGCAACAGCACATGCAAATTATCCATGCTAGGGTGGCAAAGCTACCGTCTGAACCGCTATTTTCACGCCAAAAATACGTGATTCTGTCCCCCATCATTGCGCTGGAGCATTCATGAAAATCGCCCTCTCATTCCTTTGCAGTCTTTTTGTTTTAACCGGTTGTAGCAGCTCTCACGTCTCAACAACCTACCTGACCTCTCCCCCTATTGCGATTGAGGCTTCAGATTTAAATAAATATTGGATCAGTCATGAAAACAAAGGCAGCTTCAATATTTATAAGCTAGAAGTGCCGAAACACAACGGCATGGTGAAAATACAATATTTGATCGATTCCAATGGTGATATTTTCAATCCATCCATACTTGAAGCCACACCCAATGATGCGTGGAATGATATTGCTATGCATGGCCTGAGTGCGGTGGAATACACCCCAGCAGAAGGCAATAAAGAAAAAGTACCCGTAATTGTCGCCAAAGAATTTATTTTCACACAACCATAATGATCCAGTCTTAACGCATACAGTGAGTTCACGATGAAGTTGTTTATTCCTACGCTTTTACTGACGACAATGGCATTCAGCGCTCCTTCCGTGGCCAGTAAGGGCACACCATTGGCACTCGATACTGTCGTTGGCCGCTATAGTTGTGCTTTCACGGAAGTGTATCAAGATGAAACCTTCACTTACCCTGACTTTCGCTGTGAAATCAAGCAACAAGGTGATGCGTTTACGCTCGAGAAAACCTCTGGCTCACAACGCTTCAGGGGTAAGATCACCGCAACAGACGACGGTTTTTCATTTAATGGGATTTTCTTCTGCCCTGCTGGGGCATGTACCAGCGATTTGACAGGAGAATACAAGCGTACGGGGAAACATCACTTTGAAGGTCGCATTTATGATCCCAATGCCCCCGAACCGTTCCGGATTGTCGATTTAAAAAGAATACAATAACGCTTCTTCTCTTTCCCTTTTTAACGCCCCTCATGGCACGCGGGTTTATTTGTACTTTTTTGTCATATAGACAAGACTTACTGTTAATGGAAGTAAACATTAACGATAAGATACTCTTGATGGGAAGGTACCGATGGATAGATTGGCCTCATACCCTTTTGACTCAGCACTGATAAAAAAAGGAATAGGCATAGGGTTATTACTGTCAGTCACGTTATTTTCTGCCTTTTCGCAGGCAAATTTAATCCAGCACGGCAGTTTTGAAGAACCTGATGTTGGGAATAAAAAATGGCGATATTTTGCCCCCGCGACCACGCCAGGGTTAAGCGGGTGGCAAGGCGATAATATCGAAATTTGGGATTCACTGTTCGGTTTTGAGTCCAGCCATGGCGATCAACATGCTGAATTAAATGCCCATCCCAACCAAGGCAGTTACTTTTCGATCTACCAAACCTTTGCGACCAACCCTAGTCAACTCTATACCCTGTCGTTTGACTACGCCGCACGCCGTAACAGCGGTGAGTCATTCTTTGTCAAAGTCATGGGGGACACCCCGCTCTTACTGACGACCCTCGCGGATCACGAACGTTTTACTTGGCGACATTACAGTGAGACCTTCTATGCCGACAGTGACTTTTCAACCCTGCGATTTGTTTCGAAAAACAAAGGAACACGGGGTAACCTACTCGATAATATTCACGTCACCGTTGTGCCTGAACCTGACTTACTTTTCCCCGTGCTGTTACTGGTCGTGTTTTTGTTGACGCAACGCCGTTTACGTAAGTTCCACGGATAAACAAAAGGGCGTACCTCTCGGTACGCCCTTTTCATTTCTTTCACTGTCTCGTTCTGAGATGTGATCTGTATTACGCGGCTTCTACCTTCACGCGGAAGAACATCGCATAGAACAGCGGGATCACCACTAACGTCAAGATGGTGGCAAACAACAGACCAAACATGATGGTCACGGCCATACTCTTGAAGAACGGGTCAACCAACAACGGTGCCACGCCCAAAATCGTCGTGAAGGCCCCCAGCAATACCGGACGTGCACGCCCCAAGGCGGCCGCAATGATCGCTTGGTACGGTGATAGCCCGTCTTTGATCTCAATATCGGCCTGATCCACCAAGACAATGGCATTTTTCACCATCATGCCAATCAAACTCAAGAAACCAAGAATGGCCATGAATTCAAACGGCGTTTGGAAAATCACCAACCCGATGGTCACGCCCACTAACGCAAATGGCGTTGTAAGCCAAATCACGAGCGGCTGGCGCAAAGCGTTGAACATGAAGATCACCGACAAAATCATCGCCGCAAAACCATACGGTGCTGAAATCACCAAGCCTTCGTTGGCATCTTTAGACGCTTTGTATTCGCCGTACCAAATCAGCTCATAACCCGGTGGCAAGTCAATCGCTTCAATCTGTGGACGTAAACGGTTAAAGGCATCGGCCGTTAGCACACCTGGTGCCGGGTCAGCCTGCACCAAAATCGTTGGCATACGGTCAATACGGCGCAAGATAGCGTCTTGCCATACGACATCCACGGAATCAACAAGCTGACTCACCGCGATAAAGCCACCCACGTTCTGACTGTACACTTCGGTGTTTTCAATCGCACGCTGATGATCACGTTCGTTTTCAGGTGCTCGCACCACAATCGGGATCAAGTTGTCACCTTCACGGTAAACACCCACTCGACGACCAGACAGTGTCTGTGCAATCGCTTGGTTGATCTCTTGCGTGGTTAAGCCAAAACGCTGAGCTTCTTGTGCAGAATACACCGGACGCAACACAGGCACTTGCTGACGCCAGTCATCTTGCACCGCGATCAGGCCGTCATCATTATTCATGATGGCTTTCGCCTGTTCAGCCAATTGACGCAGCACGCGGCTGTCTGGGCCTTTAAAGCCCGCTTCAATTTTCTTACCGCCTCCGCGACCTAGCATGAACTTCCACACTTTGATTGACGCATCTGGGTATTTCGCATCCAACTCACCTTGCAGCGCCACTAACAGCGGGCCGATCTTGGTGTAGTCATCAATGTCGATCAGCAACTGGCCATAACTTGGGTTACGGGCCTCGGGTGCATAGGTCAGCATGAAGCGCAAACCACCACCGCCAATAAAGCTAGAGATATTGGTGATACCCTCTTTCGCTTTCACATCTTGCTCGATGCTCGCGACAACTTGCTCAGTCCGTTTAATGTCTGAACCCTGCGGCAGATACACATCCACCACAAACTGGGCACGCTGAGATTCCGGCATGAAACCCGGTGGCACAAAACGTACCCCGTACACCGCCCCAGCCAGCATCGCCACTAACAGTAATGAACTCACTACACGGTGTGTCAGTACCCACGTCAGCAAGGCTTTGTACATGGTGACCATGCGGCCCGGCTTTTGATCCGCTGAACGCGCTTTTACTTTCAGGAAGTCAAAGCACAACATTGGGGTCACGGTAACGGCAAACACCCAACTCAACAGCATGGAATACAGGATCACCCAAAACAACGAACCGGCGTATTCCCCCATGTCTGACGGTGACAGACCAATCGCACTGAACGCACAGATCCCCACCACGGTACCACCCAATAGCGGCCACTTGGTGGCATTCACCACGTCCGACACAATCACATTGCGGTCTTCGTCCGGATTATTCTGCAAGCGCACCAAAATCCCGTCAGTCACCACAATGGCGTTATCCACCAGCATGCCCAAGGCGATAATCAACGCACCTAAAGAAATGCGCTGCATCGCGATGTCTTCGATCAACATGATGCATAGCGTACCGGCGACGGTCAGCAGCAACACGAAACCGATGATCACGCCAGAACGTAACCCCATGAACAGCAATAGCACGATAAACACGATCACAACCGCGGCGATCAAGTTGTCGATGAAGTTCGTGACCGAGTCACGCACGGAATCCGACTGCATCGAAATCACATGCAATTCCATCCCCAACGGACGCTGGCCTTCCAACTCCGCAATGCGCACTTTCACCGCATCACCCATGTCGACCACGTTACCGCCGGTCACGTTCGAGATACCAAAACCAATCGCACGCTCACCGTTGTAGCGCATCAACATCGATGACGGTTCTTGATAACCGCGTGTCACGTTAGCGATGTCGCCCAAACGCAAGACGGTGTTATTTTGCCCGACGCCTACCTGTAGGTTCTTCAAATCCGTAAAGGAATGAATGCTGGCACTTGGGATCACTGGAATACGCATCGCATCGGTTTCAATGCTGCCCGCCACGGTCACCATGTTTTGCTTTTGCAACACTTGGAACACGTTTTCAGCCGACAAACCAAACTTCGCTAAACGTTCACTGGAAATTTCAACAAAAATGGTTTCTTGCTGTTCAGCGAGTGTGGCCGTTTTCGCCACGCCGGGTACCAATACCAACTCACGGCGCAAACTGTCGACATAGTCTTGCAGTTGCTTATCCGTAAAACCGTCACCGGTCACGGCAAAGAACAAGGCATACACATCCGAGAAATCATCATTGACGATAGACGGACCCGCACCCGGTGGTAGCATGCGCTGTGCATCCGTGATTTTACGGCGCAGTTTATCCCACACCTGCTGAAGATCCGCCGATGACGAAGCAAACTCGAGCTTAATTTCAACCGTGACTTCCGACATGCCTTGTTTCGACACCGACTTCACTTCTTTTAGCTCTTGCAGCGACTGCACCGCCCCTTCAATCACATCCGTGACTTCGTCAGACACCTCTTGCGCCGTGGCGCCAGAGTACGGGGTATTGATCACCGCTTGGCGGATCACAAACTCCGGGTCTTCAAATCGACCCAGCTTGAGGTAGCTAATGTAGCCCCCCAGCAAAATCAAGGCGATCAACACCCACACGCTGGTGCGTTTCGCAATGGTATAACGTGCAATATCCATCGATTACGCTCCGTGGCTATCGTCAGTGTAAGGACGCACTTCCATCCCTTCCTTCACACTCGATACGCCGGCGATAATAACGCGCTCACCCACGTTCAGGTGTTCTGTCACCACCACGCGGTTTTTGCTCAATGCGCCGACCGTGATATAGCGTTTTTCGGCTTTATTGTCGGCATTAATCACCCACACAAACTGACGACCTTGGTTATCAGGTACCACGGCGGTTAGCGGCACCGTGATCATCGACAACGCTTCGCTGCCCTGTTCGCTTTGCTTGCTCTCATACGGCAACACTTTTACCGCCATACCCGGCAACACGCGATAGCCTTTGCTATCTTCAAAGCCCAATACCACGGCATAGGTTTGTGTGATCGGATCAGCTTGGGTAGCATACGTACGCAACGCTAACGGGAAGACCACGCCCGGAATCGCGGACAATTCGGCCTGCGCTTTGGTGCCAGCCATGCCCGATAACATGACGTTATCCGGAATGTTGATCACCACTTCCAGATCCTGCAGGTTATGCAAGGTCACAATCGGGGCATTAGCCTGAATTTGCACATGGTTGTCCACCAGCTTACGCCCAATAATGCCGTCAAACGGCGCCTTAATTTGGGTGTACTCCAACTGGCGTTGTGCTTCTGCTAAACGGTTCTTTGCCAAGTTATAACGGGTGGTTAACGTGTCTAAATCACTCTTGGCGATCGCTTGGCTTTTCTCATAAATGGCTTTGCCGCGCTGGTATTCCGCTTTTGAGTTATCCAACTCCAATTTGGCTGAGGCCAAGGCCGTTTGTGCATCACGGGAATCCAACGTGGCCAGTATCTGACCTTGCTTGACCTCATCCCCTTCTTTTACTGCGATGTCAGTAATACGACCGCCGATTCGGAACGCCAGATCCGCACGCTCTGCAGCGCGCACAACCCCGTTAAAGCTCAAATCGTCATTCGCGCGAGTGCTGATCACCTCTGTCAATGCAGGTTTGATGACCGGTGCAACCACCGCTTGAGGTTCTTCCGCGCCACAGCCTGTCAGTAGTAACGTTGACATGGCAATGCTGGCAGCAAGAGCGTTGAACTTAAAAGATGCCAGTACTGACTTCTTAAAATACGTATTCACCTATTTCTCCCCTAAAAGGTTGGTCCGGCGCGACCGTTAGGTATAAGGACGCTGAATGCGATCCCAAGATTGCCGTGCGCCGCATGGCGGCATGACAAAAAAGTAAACTATTGAGTTTATTTTATAGTGACCCGCGAGAAAGTAAACTACCAAGTGTACTTTTTGACACAATCTTGATAAACTGATCGCATTGAGTAAAGGGAAGAATGGAAACACAATGACACGCTCTGAACTAAAACGCCTCGCCATCATTGATGCGGCGAAAGCTGAATTTATTCAACACGGTTTTTTAGGCGCGAATATGGATAGGATCAGTGCGGCGGCGGAAGTCTCAAAGCGCACGTTATACCGTCACTTTGAAAGCAAAGAAAATCTCTTTGAAGCAGTACTGACCATCTTGCATGAATCCACCAATGAGACCGTACAATATGCGTTTGATCCTCAACGCAGCTTGCGCCAACAACTCATTGAGATCACCTATAAAGAAGTGGATATTCTTTACCACACTTACGGCATTCCCCTGTCCCGTACCATTGTGATGGAATTTCTCCGTCAACCCGATATGGCCAGTAACCTGATCAACACGCTATACAGCTCCAAAGCCATCATGCAATGGTTCCGCGAGGCCATGGCGGCCAATCAGCTGAAACAGACTGAATTGAAAACCATCACCAACGTGTATATCAGCCTGTTCCAAGGTTCGTTATTTTGGCCACAGGTGATGTCTATCAGCCCACAAGCCGAAGGCAGCGCACTGACAGAAAAGGTCGAATTGGTCGTTTCTATCTTTTTAGCATCGTATGCTGTTGAATCAGAGAGTTAAAAAAACAGCCAAGGGCACACTGCCATTGGCTGTTTTTTTATTCATGCTATCTATTCGATGATGATGGCTTACAGCTCAAAATCACCAAATACATCGCCGTCTACTTGGCGCTCAAGAAACGCCACCAAGTCATCATGACCACCGATGTATTCACCCTCAAGGATGATCTGTGGCACGGTGCGCACAACATTGCCCGTCGCTTGCTCGATAAAATCGACCATCAGCGTTTTCGGCATATCCGCACCCAGTACCAGTGTGGTGTATTCTGTACCGCGTGCATCCAGCAAGGCTTTTGCTTTTACACAGAATGGGCAGTTTGGCTGCGTGATCACCAAGTTTTGGTAGCCCGCTAGCTGTTCCATGGTCATGTCAGACATTGTTCTTCACTTTATTCAGGTTAACTTCTGGGCATTAAGATAATAGAAGGGCAAAACAGTGACAAGGCTCGGTGACACGTTACAGAGGCTTTTCATCGCATCTGATGTGTTTCTAATCAATTTCACCTCACCGTGTCACCTTATTTAATCACAACCGGAATGCGCTGACGTCCAAAGGGTTTTGCCGTGCTGTCACTTTCCTTACCAGAGAAACGCCCGGCGACGGGTTCACCACAAAATACACAAGTACCCGCTTGCGTAAGATGCACATCCCCCAATTTAAACCAATTACGCGTGATCACCCGCTCTCCGCATGCAGGACAATAGGTGCTGTCCCCTTCTTCATGGAAAATATTCCCGACATACACATAATGCAGACCATTGGCTTGGCCGATATGACGCGCTTGAAGTAAAGTCGCTGGCGGCGTGCGGGGCGTATCCAGCATTTTAAAGTCCGGATGGAACGCCGAAAAATGGACAGGCACATCTGGCCCCAAATTGTCGACCACCCAGCGGGTCAGGGCGTCCACCTCTTTCGGGCTGTCGTTTTCCCCCGGGATCAATAAGGTAGTAATTTCAAACCACACCGATGTTTCATGCTTCAAATACAGCAAGGTATCCAGCACCGGCGCTAAATGGCCATGGCAGATTTTATGATAAAAACGTTCGGTGAAGGCTTTCAGATCAATATTGGCCGCATCCATCACCGAATAGAAATCTCGCCGAGGTTGATCACACATATAGCCCGCGCTAACTGCAACACTGTGCACCCCAACGTCTCGACACGCCTGCGCGGCATCCATGGCATATTCCATGAAGATCACCGGATCGTTATAGGTAAACGCAATACTGTCACAACCATAACGCAATGCCGCCTGGGCGATTTGCTCAGGCAGTGCATTGGCCCCCAGCGTATCAATCTGGCGGGATTTACTGATCTGCCAATTTTGGCAAAACTGGCAACTTAAATTGCACCCCGCCGTCCCGAACGACAACACGGCACTGCCGGGATAAAAATGGTTCAGCGGTTTCTTTTCAATCGGATCAACACAAAACCCACTGGATCGACCGTAACTGGTCAGCACAATTTCACCCTGATGGGCCTGACGAACAAAACACGCCCCACGCTTGCCTTCTCGTAAACGGCAGTGACGGGGGCACACATTGCACACTACACGCCCATCGGCTAACGCATGCCAATGCGTTGTCGGCCAATTCGTGATGGCGTTATTGTGTTCAGCTTGGGGTAGTCGCGGTTTGTTCATGATCCCGACTCAAGTGACGGCCTATACTCAGTATATACCTTGCATTGCTTACTCATTCATTATGTACTACGGGGATCTGCATGCACACTCGTCCACCCGCTGTTGCTGGCCACTTTTACCCGCACGCGCCGCTCGCTTTACAGCGCCAAATAAACGCTTGGCTGTCTGCGGAACCCGTCGTACCTGCTCGTTCAGTTCGTGCTCTCATCGTGCCTCATGCGGGCTATTGTTACTCCGGCGAAGTGGCGGCACAGGCCTATCGCGCCCTACTGCCGCACGCTGATCGCATCCGAAAAGTGATCCTCATTGGACCCAGTCACCGCTTTGCTTTTTATGGCTGCGCCCTGCCCGCCTGTCACTATTTTGAGACACCTCTCGGAAAAGTCCCTATTGACATACAAAGTGTTGAAAATTTGCGGGAAATAGATGATATTGACGTATCAGATAAAGTACACGCCCAAGAGCATAGCCTTGAAGTGCAATTGCCTTTTCTGCAATCATGTTTACATGATTTTACCCTGTTACCGCTCTTAACCAGCAATGTCTCTTCGGCCGTTGTTGCTCACGCCATTGACCCCCTTTGGCAGGGCGATGATTGCCTACTCGTGGTAAGTAGTGACCTCAGCCATTTCCATACCTACTCAGACGCAACACGTATCGACCACCATACCTGTTCCCTGATAGACGGCTACAAGTCCACCCTCACCCCTGAGCAAGCCTGTGGTGCCACAGGCATTAACGCATTGCTATTGCTAGCCAAACAAAGGGGATACCCACTTATACGTAACACATTGATCAACTCTGGCGACACCGCCGCCGGAGATAAGGAGAGAGTCGTTGGATATGTTAGCTACATCATCGTTGCAGAACCTCAATAAAGGGGAATTAACCCAACTGCTGGATATTGCCCGTGATGCCATTCGTGGCCATTTTTCGGATGAAACAATCCTCGCCCCGCGGCTTGATCTTTATGGCAAAAAATTACTGCGACCCGGCGCCTGCTTTGTCACGCTGAAAGTGAATGGGCAACTGCAAGGTTGCTTGGGGACGACGCAAGCACACAGCCCACTCGTGTTGGATGTGTTCAATAAAGCGCGCGCCAGTGCCTATCAAGATCGCCGTTTTATGCCGCTGTGCGAAGAGCAATTGGATAAACTCACCATCGAAGTGTCGGTCTTATCCCAGCCACAAGTCCTCGAGGTTGAATCAGAGCAAGCGTTAATCGATTACCTTGCTACGCATAAAACTGGCGTGATTCTATCGGATAATTACGCGCAAGCGCTGTTTCTGCCACAGGTGTGGGAGCAAATCACTCAGCCGGCAGAATTTGTCCGCCAACTTAAAGTGAAAGCCGGTTGGCACGGCCGTTATTGGTCACCAACCATGACGGTTAAAACCTTCACGGTGAACAGCATTACCGGTAAATATTATTACTGATACGCACACAGCTCTCCATCAACACCACAAACAATAAAAAGAGGCGAAAGCAGTTCACACTGACCGCCTCTTTTCACATCTGTCCCCTGCTCACATCCTCATCGCGCCCAACAGAGAAAAACCCTCACCTTCCGTACGCCTTGTCTATATTGATAGCTAACTCGATAAATCGCGCTAGCGTAATAAAACAAGTGCAACGGACCCAAATAGACGGAGTGATGTATGAACAATGATCACGAGAAAGGCGCGGGAAAATGCCCTTTTATGCATGGCAGTAATACCCATGTGGGTGGCGAAGGTACCCAAAATAAAGACTGGTGGCCCAATCAGCTTAATCTGAAAATTCTGCATCAAAACGACACCAAAACCAACCCGCTCGGTGACGACTTCAATTATCGTGACGCTTTTAAGCAACTCGACCTCAACGCAGTAAAAAAAGACATTGAACATGTTCTGACCACGTCACAACCGTGGTGGCCGGCAGACTACGGCCATTATGGCCCCATGATGATCCGCATGGCGTGGCATGCTGCCGGGACGTACCGAACAGGCGATGGTCGCGGCGGGGCGGGACGCGGCAATCAACGCTTTGCGCCCCTGAACAGCTGGCCGGATAATGGCAACCTCGACAAAGCCCGTCGCCTACTGTGGCCCGTGAAACAAAAATACGGTAACCACTTATCGTGGGCTGATCTGATCGTACTGACCGGGAATGTTGCACTAGAGTCCATGGGGTTCAAAACCTTTGGCTTTGGCGGCGGTCGCGAAGACATCTGGGAACCGGAAGATGACGTGTACTGGGGCGCGGAAAACGAATGGTTCGGAAATAACCGTTACAGCGGTGAGCGCGATTTAGACAACCCCTTAGCCGCCGTGCAAATGGGGTTAATTTACGTCAATCCAGAAGGACCCGACGGCAACCCTGACCCGCTTGCATCAGCCAAAGATGTGCGGGATACGTTCGCCCGCATGGCAATGAACGACTACGAAACCGTGGCGTTAACCGCCGGGGGGCACACCTTTGGTAAGTGTCACGGCGCGGGTGATGCCGCGCTCGTCGGGCCGGAACCCGAAGCGGCACCGATTGAACAAATGGGGCTCGGCTGGAAAAACGCCCACGGCAGCGGGCTGGGACGCGATGCCATCACCAGCGGCTTAGAAGGCCCGTGGACCCCCACCCCAACGCAATGGGATAACAGCTATTTCAATATGCTATTAGGCTACGGCTGGGAACTCACCAAGAGCCCTGCTGGTGCACACCAGTGGGCACCGAAAAACCTTGGCGAACGCAATCACGCGCCCGACACTGAGGACGCCAGCCTGACCGTCAGTATCATGATGACCACCGCTGACATGGCACTGCGTGAAGATCCGGATTACCGCAAAATCTCTGAGCATTTTCGCGATAATCCCGATGAATTTGCCGATGCCTTTGCCCGTGCGTGGTTCAAATTAACCCATCGCGATATGGGGCCAAAATCCCGTTACCTTGGGCCGGAAATTCCCGCTGAAGATCTGATCTGGCAAGATCCTGTGCCAGCCCCTACCAGCGCCGTGATTGATGACAGCGATATCACCACCCTGAAACAGAGCCTGTTAACGTCTGGCCTGAGTGTGTCTGAGTTGGTATACACCGCATGGTCAGCAGCATCGACCTATCGAGGATCGGATCACCGTGGTGGGGCGAATGGCGCGCGGATACGATTAGCACCACAGAAAGATTGGGCGATCAATCAACCGGGGCAACTGAGCAAAGTGCTCAGTCAACTCGAAAGCATTCAGACCGGCTTTAACAGCGCTCAAAGCAGCACAGCCGTGTCACTGGCGGATCTCATCGTGCTGGGTGGCTGCGCGGCTGTAGAAAAAGCAGCACAGGATGCAGGCGTGACGTTAACCGTGCCTTTCTCGCCCGGCCGCACCGATGCCACCGACGCGCAAACCGATGTTCACTCGTTTGAAGTGTTAGAACCGATGGCTGATGGCTTCCGCAACTATGAAAAGCAAGCTTATACCGTGTCCACCGAAGAACTGTTGCTTGATAAAGCACAGTTATTAACACTGAGCGCACCGGAAATGACCGTACTGGTTGGGGGCTTGCGGGCATTAAATGCCAACTTTGAACAAACGGCGCACGGGGTATTCACGGCCACGCCAGGTGTGCTGACCAACGACTTCTTTATCAACCTGCTCGATATGAATACCGCATGGACACCCACCTCTGACGAGGCACGTATCTTTGAAGGGCATGATCGCCAAACCGGCAACCTGAGGTGGACCGCAACACGGGCAGATTTGGTATTCGGGGCCAATGCCCAATTACGGGCCATTGCCGAAGTTTACGGAGCGAATGATGCGAAGGTGAAGTTTGTCCATGACTTTGTAAAAGCATGGACGAAAGTCATGAATGCCGATCGGTTTGATTTAACCTGATACGACGTTTAAAGATTCAACTCATTCTATGCGCTCGGTGATCCTATCACTGAGCGCATAGCCATTTTTATACCGTGGTTTTCATTTTAAGTCTGTATCATTTACTGACTGACTAGCCCATACGGCATGCCCTGAAACACGTTCGGCTGCTCTTGAATCGTTGGTGCGGTGTGTACATCTTGCCAATCCAGCAACATAACCGCCAACACGTTACGGTGTTCGCCATACACCAAACCGGTACTGCCATCGACCGCAGGTACCATACCGGCCTGTCGATTCATCGCTTTCTGGATAGCCTGACGGGTTTTCGCCACCACAGGATCCGTATCTAACCCTGCCAATAGAAAGTTAATGCCCACTTCCGCAACCACGTCTGCTTTCGCACGCTGTAAAATTGTGTCAATGTTGGTGCGATAATAATCGAAGATCCACTGAAAGTTTTCTTCATCAATCTCATACTGGTAATACTCTGACGCCGCCAAAATAATGTGCGTCATCCCGTAGAGTTTGTTCATGTATTGCTGATCAGACAGTGTGGCATCATTACGGTCAGGATAAGTACGCTGGAAGGCTGCAATAAAGTCATTCACCACATCCTGCTCACCCAATTGACGCAACCAGTACACCTGATTCGCCAATTGGGCCGACCATGCAATGATCATATTGGGATCGGTCGCATACTGACGAAAGTCATAACGGCGGATCACCTGACGTAACAACGCATCATCACGGTGCTTTAAACCGTATTCATTGGCACGCGCCATTGCGCCGAGCAAATCTACCCCAAGGTACACGTAATCCGGCGAATGGGCGGTGGCACTGAAACGCAACTGGCTACGTACATCCGTCTTGCGTCCATACTCAACCAAGCGATCTTTGGCATAAGGGGCAATCTGTTCTGGTGTATGCACCTCGGCGGCAAAACGATTCAAGCGACTGGCCACCCGTGCCATATCCACCCAAATGGCCGACGTATATTTCGGGTCTAACGTTTGACGATACATGCGTAAACCATAATGCCCCATCTTAAACGCCGGTAGCGTATAGAGTTGAGTCTCATAGGTATGGCGGATTTGCGCCGCATCAGCGTGATAACTGGCCTCCAGCGGTAATTGACTCACCGTCTTTGGCGTCGACGCAACCACTTGTGCTGGGTGTTGCGTGGCGAAAACGGACGGTACGGCCAGCATGCCTACCATCCCCAACACACACAATGGTGACACAGCTGCCCACCGCACTCGGCGCCAACGGTGTTCCCGTCGCTTCAACACCGTATGATGACTGATCGCGAATGGCATTTTCTTGTTCACTGGGCTCATGATTCCCTCCCCCCGTTTCTCTCCCTCAACGTTACCTCAATATGTCAGTTTCAGCGAGTTCTATCACGGCAGCACAACGACGCGAATAGGGGGTAATGCACACCGAAAATCTCATTATGTTCACACAACGAACGCATTCAAATACTCCTTATAAGATATTTAAATGGCAACAACGAAAGACTCAACACATGAGAAAAGCAAAGAATCGCCACTAAAATGCTCATAGAACAAGCAATACTTTATTATATTGAGCAATTCCCTTAATGTCCGAACAATGTTAATTTTTCATTTCATGACATTGAGCCAAAAATAGCACCCTAAATTCAAATAAAAATACCGTAAGAATATTCCTACAAATTAAAATACACCGTATCTGCTGTGTTCTTTTATTGCACAACGCACTATTTATGCAGCCCATACAGATG